>NZ_QKLN01000037.1:0-265052 GCF_003225665.1 Pseudomonas sp. TKO26 | reverse complement strand
GGGCCGGGCGGGCTGCAACTGGCCTTGCTGGTACCCGAGGATGAGCTGCTGGCCGATGCCTACCGCCTGCGCTGGCAAGGCGCACTGATCACCCTGACCATCCTGCTGCTGTGCCTGCCCCTGGGCTGGTTGATCTCCCGCGTGCTGGTGCGACCGCTGCGGGCCCTGGTGCAGGAAGCCGACGCCATCCGCAGTTTCGACTTCAAAGTGCCGATGTCACGCCGCTCGCCGGTGCTGGAAGTGGATCAACTGAGCGTGTCCATGGCCAGGATGAAAGACACCCTGGCGAGTTTTTTCGAGATCAATGCCAGCCTGTCGGCAGAAACCCGCTTCGACCCGCTGCTGCAACGAGTGCTCTCGGAAACCGTCAAACTGGCCCAGGCCAAGGCCGGCCTGATCTATCTCTCTGAAAGCAAGGGCGCGCGCCTGGAACCCCATGGCCTGATCATCGACGGCGAACACCAGGATCTACCGCGATTCAATATCGCCACCAAGGACCTGAGCGACCAGCGACTTCCGGACTGGCTGCGCCAACTCACCGACAGCGACACCGTGGTCACCACCCTGGGCTTTGAGCAGGCCGGCAGCCTGCAAAGCGTGCTGCTGGCCCTGGACAGTCCCAGCGCTCATTTGCTGGGCCTGCGCTTGCGCAATCGCCATCACGAAATGGTGGGCATGCTCCTGCTGTTTCTGGAAGACAGCGGCGCCGAGGCGGACCTGGACGTACTCAGTCCGGATCGGATCGCCTTTATCCGGGCAGTGTCCGCCACCGCCGCGCTGTGCATCGAGAGCCAGCGCCTGCAGAACAAGCAGAAGCAACTGCTGGACGCCTTCATTCAGCTACTGGCCGGGGCCATCGACGCCAAGAGCCCATACACCGGCGGCCACTGCCAGCGGGTGCCGGCCCTGACCCTGATGCTGGCCGAGGCCGCGGCCGCCAGCCACGACCCGCGGTTCGCCACCTACCAGCCTACCGATGACGAATGGGAGGCCTTGCATATCGCGGCCTGGCTGCACGATTGCGGCAAGGTCACGACCCCGGAGTACGTGGTGGACAAGGCCACCAAGCTGGAAACCCTGAACGATCGGATCCACGAAATCCGTACCCGCTTCGAAGTGCTCAAGCGCGATGCCTGGATCAATTACTGGCAGGCCGTGGCCGAAGGGGGCGACGTCACGGCCCTGGCCGCCGAGCGCGACGCGCGCCTGCGCGCCCTGGACGATGACTTCGCCTTTGTCGCGCGCTGCAACCTGGGGGCCGAGTTCATGGCCGAAGCCGACCAGCAGCGCCTGCAGCATATCGCCCAGCGCACCTGGACCCGGACCCTGGATGATCGCCTGGGGGTTTCCTGGGAAGAGCAGCGGCGCCAGGAACGCACGCCGGCGCCCAGCCTGCCAGTGCAGGAGCGGCTGCTGGCGGACAAGCCGGAGCACCTGCTGGAGCGCAGCGCGGTGGAGATCATGACCGCGGACAATCCCTGGGGTTTCAAGCTCCAGGTGCCGGCCCACAAGTACAACCGTGGCGAGCTGTACAACCTGAGCGTGCCCCGGGGCACGCTGACCGCCGAGGAGCGCTATGTGATCAATCACCACATCGTGCAGACCATCATCATGCTCAACCACCTGCCCTTCCCCAGCCACCTGCAGAGCGTGGCGGAGATCGCCGGCGGCCATCACGAGAAGATGGACGGCAGCGGCTACCCCAAGCAGCTCAAGCGTGAACAGATGAGCCTGCCGGCGCGGATGATGGCCATTGCCGATATCTTCGAAGCCCTGACCGCCGCGGACCGCCCCTACAAGAAGGGCAAGACCCTCAGCGAGGCGCTGAACATCATGGCCATGATGTGCCGCGACGCCCACATCGATCCCGAGCTGTTCGAGCTGTTTCTCCAGGATCAGATCTATCAGCGCTACGCCGAGCGCTTCCTGGTACCAGAGCAGATCGATGCGGTGGATCGGCAGGCGCTGTTGAAAAAGGCAGGGTTGAGCGCCTGATGGCGGTCAGCAGTCACTCAGGCGCAGGAAAATCGCCGCCAGTTGCTCGATCCCGGCCTGGTCCGCCGGGCTGAAGCGTGCCAGCTTCGGGCTGTCCAGATCGAGTACGCCGATCAGCCGGCCGTCCTTGACCAGAGGCACCACCAACTCGCTGTTGGACGCGCTGTCACAGGCGATGTGTCCGGCAAAGGCATGTACATCTTCCACCCGCTGAGTCTGCAGGGTGGCCGCCGCAGTGCCGCAGACGCCACGGCCGAAGGGAATCCGCACGCAGGCGATCTGGCCCTGGAACGGGCCCAGCACCAATTCCTGGTTGCGGTTGAGGTAGAAGCCGGCCCAGTTCAGGTCGTCGAGCTGACTGAACAGGAACGCCGAGAACTGCGCGGCATTGGCGATGAAGTCACGCTCATCGGCCAGCAGCGACTCCAGCTGGGCACACAGCAGCCCATAGCCATCCAGACCTTGGCCGGCACTTTGCAAATCGATCATGCTTTTTGCTCCAACAACTGCAAGCCCACCCAATAGCGGGCAAATTGATAGGCGCACCGGCCGTTGCGGTTGCCCCGCCCCGTGGCCCAGCGTACCGCCAGAATGTCCAGCTCCTCCGTGCGCTGCCAGCTCAAGCCGGCCTTGCGCGCCAGCTCGCCGATCCAGTGTTCCACCACATTGAGAAAGTGTTCCTGAGTGAAGGGATAGAACGACAACCACAGGCCGAAGCGGTCCGACAGGGCGATCTTGTCCTCCACCGCTTCGCTGGGGTGCAACTCGCCGTCGACGCGCTTCCAGTTTTCGTTGTCGCTTTCCTTTTCCGGCACCAGGTGCCGGCGGTTCGAGGTGGCGTACAGCAGCACGTTTTCCGGGGCCTGTTCCAGGGAGCCGTCGAGCACGCTCTTGAGCACCCGGTAATCGCCCTCGCCGGCCTCGAACGACAGGTCATCGCAGAACAGCACGAAACGCTGGGGTAGCTTGACCAGTTGCTCCACCACCCGCGGCAGGTCCGCCAGGTGATCACGCTCGATCTCGATCAGCCGCAGGCCGCCCTTGGCATGTTCGGCCAGCAAGGCGCGCACCAGGGAGGATTTACCCGTGCCACGCGAGCCCCAGAGCAGGGCATGGTTGGCGGGCAGGCCATCGAGGAACTGCCGGGTGTTGCGCGCCAGTTGCTCGCGCTGCTTGTCGACCCCGATCAGATCGCTCAGGCGCATGTCCAGGCTGACCTCCAGGGGCAGCAGGAAGCCGCTGCGGCCTTCGCGCTGCCAGCGCGCGGCCAGGCACTGGTTCCAGTCGATGCTCTGGCGCAGGGTCGGCAACAGCGGTTCGATCCGGGCCAGTACGGCGTCGGCACGTTCAAGAAATGCATTCAATCGGGCATCCACGGCTTTTCCTCGGGCACGTTCAAGGTAATGATGCGGCACACAGACCAAACGCCGTCCTGATCAGAGGGTCTATCGCCTTGTCAGCTGCTGCCGCTACGACCGGCAACCAAAGATGATCAGCTATGCTTGCGCAGCGAAGGGAAACGAAAGTGGTTCAACCCCCCATGGATATCAAGTTCACCAACCGCCTGTCCTATAAACAGGCCCGGCTCACCGTGCTGGTGGGGTTCATTCTGGGGACCGCGCTCAGTCTGCTGCAAATCGGCATCGATTATGCCAGCGAAGACGCCTCCATCAATCGCGAAATCCAGTCATTGCTGGAAATCAGCCACAACCCGGCCTCGCGCATTGCCTACAACATCGACGCCGAACTGGCCCAGGAACTGACCCTGGGTCTGTTGCGCTCCCCGGCGATCATTCGCGCGCAATTGATCGACAACAACAGCACCCTGCTGGCCAACGTCGAGCGCCCGCCGCAACAGAGCGGCTACCGGGCCCTGAGCGACTTCCTGTTCGGCGCCGACCGTCAGTTCGAAGACCGCCTGTACCTGAGCCACCTGCCGGAAGAATCCCTGGGCACCCTGCACCTGGACGTGGACACCTATGCCTTCGGCAGTCGCTTCCTGCGCCGCGCCGAGGTCACCCTGATCAACGGTTTTGCCCGCAGCCTGATCCTCACCGGGATTCTCCTGGCCCTGTTCTACGTGATGCTGACCAAGCCGTTGGTGGGGGTGATCCGCGAGCTGAGCAGCCGCGATCCGCGCAGCCCGCAACAGACTCCGCTGGAATTCCCCCCGGGCCATGAAAACGATGAGGTCGGGGTGCTGGTCAAGGTCGCCAACCAGCAGTTCGAAATCATGGCCACGGAAATCCAGCAGCGGCGCATTGCCGAGAACCGCCTGACCGAGTACCTCGGGCAACTGGAAAACATCGTCTCGGCGCGCACCACCGAGCTCAAGGCCAGCAACGCCAGGCTCAGCCAGTCCAACGAAGAACTGGAACTTGCCCGACGCACCGCGCTGGACATGGCCCAGGCCCGCGCCGCGTTCCTGGCCAACATGAGCCACGAGATCCGCACCCCGCTCAACGGCCTGCTGGGGATGATCGCCCTGGCCCTGGACAGCCCTCTGAACCCCGAACAGCGCCAGCAGCTGTCCATCGCCCACGACTCCGGCAAGGTGCTGGTGGAACTGCTCAACGATATTCTCGACATGTCCAAGTTCGACGCCGGGCAGCTGGAGCTGGAGCGCATTCCCTTCGACCTCGGGGTGCTGGTGGAGGACACCGCCAACTTGCTGTCGCAGAACGCTGCGGCCGGTGTGGAACTGGCCTGCCTGATCGCTCCGGACTTTCCGGCCCTGGTGCTGGGGGATCCGATGCGGGTGCGGCAGATCGTCAGCAATCTGCTGTCCAATGCCCTCAAGTTCACTCGCTTCGGCCGAGTTGACGTGCGCCTGAGCACCCTGGGCGACGGGGTGCGCATCGAGATCTGCGACACCGGCATCGGCATCGCCCAGGAAGCCCAGGTGAAGATTTTCCAGCCCTATACCCAAGCGGGTGCCGGCATCACCCGCCAGTACGGCGGCACCGGCCTTGGGCTGGCGCTGACCAACAACCTGTGCGAAGCCATGCACGGGCGCCTGAGCATCAGTTCGGAGGTCGGTTTTGGCAGCCAGTTCTGCGCCGATCTGCCGCTGCCTTGCCATACGCCTTCGGCCCCGCCGCCGGCCTTGTCCGGAAAGGTCGTGGGCATTACCGATGCCGGTAGCGGCCTGGCCGAATTGCTCGATTCCCTCCTGCCGACCTGGGGCCTGGACTACCAGCGCTACGACATCGAGGCCTCACTGGCCGGGGTCAATCCCGATCTGCTGATCACCGATTGCCCGGAATGCCTGTTTGGCCTGCGCCCGGCCATCACCGCGCCAATCCTGCTGGTGACCGCCTATGGCAGCTTCCTGCCCAGCGAAGAGGCCAGCGCCCTGGCGCCACTGCAGCAACAGGCCCGTCCCCTGGCGCGCAATGCTCTGTATCAGACCCTGCGCCGCTCGTTGCTGGCAGAAACCATCACCCTCAACGACGCCCAGTTGAATATGCCGACGCAGATTCGTCGGGCCGAGATTCTGCTGGTGGAAGACAACCCGGTGAACCAGCTGGTGGCCAAGGGCATGCTGAGCAAGCTCGGCTGCGCGGTGACCGTGGCCGCCCACGGTGCCGAAGCCCTCAACCAGCTGGAGCACCACCGCTTCGATCTGGTGCTGATGGATTGCAACATGCCGGTCATGGACGGTTACGAGGCCAGCCGGCAGATCCGTCGCAGCGGACGCTGGCCGGACCTGCCGATCATTGCCCTGACCGCCAACGCCATGCCCGAGGAGCGTGAACGCTGTCGGGCCGCGGGCATGAGCGACTACCTGGCCAAGCCATTTCGCCGCGAGGAACTGATCGCCCTGCTGGACCAGTGGGTGCCGACTACGACAAGGCTCTGATCTGCTGCAGCAGGTGATCGAGGCCATCGCGCAACGGATCGAGGTTGTCGAGATCGACTCCGCTGTCGCACAACAGCGCCGCCTTGAGCGGCGGCACCCGATCCCGCAGCGCCAGCCCGGCTTCGCTCAGGCTCAGGTGCACTTCCCGCTCATCGCGTCCGGAACGTTGACGCTGCACCAGTTGCAGTTGCTGCAAACGCTTGAGCAGCGGGGTCAGGGTTCCGGAGTCGAGCAACAGGCGTTCCCCCAGGGCCTTGACGGTCGGCTGCGACACTGGCGTCGCCTGCCACTCCCACAGCACCAGCATCACCAGGTACTGCGGGTAGGTCAGGCCCAGGCGGTCGAGCATCGGCTTGTAGCCACGCACCACCGCCCGCGAGGCGGCGTACAGCTTGAAGCACAGCTGGCGGTCGAGCTGGAGGGAAGCATCCACAGGCTGGTCGTTCATTTGAGCAGGGCTTCGATCTCGCGGCCAAGGTCCTGGGGCTTGGTCGCCGGAGCGAAGCGCTTGACCAGCTTGCCGTCCCGACCGATCAGGAACTTGGTGAAATTCCACTTGATGCCCTGGGAACCCAGGACACCGGGGGCGCGCTTCTTCAACTGGACGAACAGCGGGTGGGCCGCGGCGCCATTGACGTCGATCTTCTTGAACAGCGGGAAGCTGACGCCGTAGTTCAGCTCGCAGAACTCGGAAATCGCCCCTTCGTCACCCGGTTCCTGCTTGCCGAACTGGTTGCAGGGAAAACCCAGCACCACCAGGCCCTGGTCCTTGTAGGTCTGCCACAGCTGTTCAAGCCCCTTGTACTGGGGGGTGAAGCCACACTTGCTGGCGGTATTGACCACCAGCACGGCCTTGCCGGCGAAGTCCGCCAGGGTCTTGTGTTCGCCCTTGATGGTGATGCAGGGAATAGTCAGCAGCGAGTCGGTCATGGCAGCAATTCCACTCAAGATAAGAGCCGATAAAAATAGCTCCCAATTAAATTGTGTGCAATTTAATTGATGAAAAGGCGACCCAAAGAGTCGCCTTGCTGACTAGCGCGGCAGCAGATCCAGGCACACCGAGTTGATGCAGTAACGCAGGCCAGTGGGTGGCGGACCGTCCGGAAAAACGTGGCCCAGGTGGGCATCGCACTTGGCGCAGACCACTTCGGTGCGGATCATGCCGTGGCTCATGTCGCGGATCTCGACCATGGCGCTGTCGGCGATCGGCTCATAGAAACTGGGCCAGCCACAACCGGAGTCGAATTTGGCCCGGGAGTCGAACAGCGGCTCGTTGCAGCAGATGCAGTGATAGACGCCATCGGCCTTGGTGGCGTTGTACTTGCCCGAGAACGGACGTTCGGTGCCTTTGAGCCGGCAAACGTTGTACTGCTCCGGATCGAGCATTGCCCGCCACTCTTCCAGGGTTTTTTCCAGCTTTTCCATGGTCCTTCCTCTGCAACGGAAAAAGCCCGATCTGTGGCTTTTCCACGGATCGGGCGGCACGTATGATTGCGCCTCGTCAGACGCCAGTCTGGCAGCCGCGTTACACCCATTCAAACGGATTTTGCCGCAGCCGGTGCGGGCTACAGGCCGGTGTGACACGGCAGGATTCCCAGTACGGTAGTTCATCCTCCGCCTGGATCGTTCATTTTCGGGAACACATCGCCATGCAGGTCAGCAAATCGAACAAGCTCGCCAACGTCTGTTATGACATTCGCGGCCCGGTGCTCAAGCACGCCAAGCGTCTGGAGGAGGAAGGCCATCGCATCCTCAAGCTGAACATCGGCAACCCGGCGCCCTTTGGTTTCGAAGCGCCGGACGAGATTCTCCAGGACGTGATTCGCAACCTGCCCACTGCCCAGGGCTACAGCGACTCCAAGGGCCTGTTCAGTGCGCGCAAGGCAGTGATGCAGTACTACCAGCAAAAGCAGGTGGAAGGCATCGGCATTGAAGACATCTACCTGGGCAACGGTGTTTCAGAACTGATCGTGATGGCCATGCAGGCCCTGCTCAACAACGGCGACGAAGTGCTGGTGCCGGCCCCGGACTATCCACTGTGGACCGCCGCGGTGAGCCTGGCGGGCGGCAATCCGGTGCACTACCTGTGCGACGAGCAGGCCAACTGGTGGCCGGACTTGGCCGACATCAAGGCCAAGATCACCCCGAACACCAAGGCCCTGGTGATCATCAACCCGAACAACCCCACCGGCGCCGTGTACCCCAAGGAAGTCCTGCTGGGCATGCTGGAGCTGGCCCGCCAGCACAACCTGGTGGTGTTCTCGGACGAGATCTACGACAAGATCCTCTACGATGACGCCGTGCACATCTGCACCGCCTCCCTGGCACCGGACCTGCTGTGCCTGACCTTCAACGGCCTGTCCAAGTCCTACCGCGTGGCCGGTTTCCGTTCCGGCTGGGTGGCCATTTCCGGTCCCAAGCAGCATGCCCTGAGCTATATCGAAGGCATCGACATGCTGGCCAACATGCGCCTGTGCGCCAACGTGCCCAGCCAGCACGCGATCCAGACCGCCCTGGGCGGCTACCAGAGCATCAATGACCTGGTGCTGCCGCCGGGCCGCCTGCTGGAACAACGCAACCGCACCTGGGAGCTGCTCAACGACATTCCCGGGGTCAGCTGCGTGAAACCCATGGGCGCACTGTATGCCTTCCCCCGGATCGACCCGAAAGTCTGCCCGATCCATAACGACGAGAAGTTCGTTCTCGACCTGCTGCTTTCGGAAAAACTCCTGGTGGTCCAGGGCACCGCGTTCAACTGGCCTTGGCCGGATCACTTCCGCGTGGTCACCCTGCCGCGGGTGGATGACCTGGAACAAGCCATTGGTCGGATCGGAAGTTTCCTCAAGTCCTACCGCCAGTAATCCGAATCACGCAGTGCGATCCTCACCCGGTCGCACTGCGATTAATTCAGCAACACATCTTCGCTGCCCTGCACCACGCCCCTTCTATAAGCTTGCACTTTCCGCCCGGCCGATTGTCACAAATCCTGCACCGCAACCGGTTGATTGCCCCATCCGACAATCCCCCGCGCCGCGTCAACGCAAGCGTCTAACCCCGGGTCTAGACGACACAGTTTGAAATAGAAGCCGTATTGAATAGGCCGTTGCCGCACCTTATATACCCCGCAGTACGCTACATCTTTAGCTTGAGGAGATTTCTACAACCATGATGCGAATCCTGCTGTTTTTGGCCACTAACCTTGCGGTCGTGCTGATTGCCAGCATCACCCTGAGCCTTTTCGGCTTCAACGGGTTCATGGCGGCCAATGGGGTTGATCTCAACCTCAATCAGCTGCTGATTTTCTGTGCCGTCTTTGGTTTTGCCGGTTCGCTGTTCTCGCTGTTCATCTCCAAGTGGATGGCGAAGATGAGCACCAGCACGCAGATCATCACTCAACCGCGCACCCGCCATGAGCAATGGTTGTTGCAAACCGTTGAGCAACTGTCCCGTGAAGCCGGGATCAAGATGCCCGAAGTGGGTATTTTCCCGGCGTATGAGGCCAACGCCTTCGCCACCGGCTGGAACAAGAACGACGCTCTGGTAGCGGTCAGCCAGGGCCTGCTGGAGCGTTTCTCGCCAGATGAAGTGAAAGCCGTGCTGGCCCATGAGATCGGTCACGTCGCCAACGGCGACATGGTGACCCTGGCGCTGATCCAGGGCGTGGTGAACACCTTCGTGATGTTCTTCGCGCGGATCATCGGCAACTTCGTCGACAAGGTGATCTTCAAGAACGAAGAAGGCCAGGGCATTGCCTATTACGTGGCGACCATCTTCGCCGAGTTGGTCCTGGGTTTCCTGGCCAGCGCCATCGTCATGTGGTTCTCGCGCAAGCGTGAGTACCGTGCCGACGAAGCCGGTGCCCGGCTGGCCGGCACCAACGCCATGATCGGTGCCCTGCAGCGCCTGCGTTCGGAACAGGGCCTGCCGGTGCACATGCCCGACACCCTAAACGCCTTCGGCATCAATGGCGGCATCAAACAGGGCCTGGCTCGCATGTTCATGAGCCACCCGCCGCTGGAAGAGCGTATCGACGCCCTGCGTCGTCGCGGCTGATCCGCTGCAAGGCCATACCCAAAAGGGCGACGCGAGTCGCCCTTTTGCATGGCCGCCAAGAACGCCTATTCACGGGCACCTTGCTTGTTCAGGCGATAGACCCGCTCCACCAGCCGGGTCACGCCCCCCTGGAGAAACTTCCAGCTCTCGCCAAGAATGTCGCGCTCCGTTTCGACCTGCAGCTGCCAGGCACCCCCGAGGCGCTGGCAAACTTCATCGTCGAGCACCGCGAATGGCGGCCCGTCCAGTTGTTCCTGGGCGTAATCCATGGTTATCAGCAGCCCCTTGCTGCCCTCCGGCAGCAGGCCATTGAGGTGGGCGCAGTAGCGCTGCCGCATCGGCGGGGGCAAGGCGATCATGGCCGCACGGTCGTACAGGGCCGTGCAACCCGCCGTGTCCTCGGCAGTCAGGGCAAAGAAATCGCCACACCAGAGCTGGATCGGTCCCTGGGCATAGACCTTGAACTCTCCGTGCTGGCTGATCTGCGGCTGCAACTGATGCTCACGAAAGAAATCCTCCACTGCCTTTTCCGCGAGCTCAATGCCCAGCACCTCGTAGCCCTGGTCGGCGAGCCAGATCAGGTCCAGGCTCTTGCCGCACAACGGCACCAGCACACGGGTTTGCGCTGCCAGGCCGAGGGCCGGCCAGTACTGCCGCAGGTAGGGGTTGACCTCTGCCAGGTGAAAGCCGATCTGATCCCGCTCCCAACGCTTTTGCCAAAAGTCCGCTTGCATGAGAAGTCCTTAAAATTCGATCAAAAAGCGCTAAAACTTATATTAGATTTAGATCAATGATCTGATTGAAGATGGCGCATCTTAACCTTCAGGACCTTGCTCATGCTCCCCAGCCTGTTTATCTCCCATGGTTCTCCCATGCTGGCCCTGGAACCTGGCGCCAGTGGCCCCGCGCTGGCTCGCCTGGCGGCACAACTGCCGCGCCCCAAAGCGATCCTGGTGGTTTCGGCCCACTGGGAAAGCCAGGATTTGCGAGTCAGCGCCCATCCGCACCCGGAAACCTGGCATGACTTTGGCGGCTTCCCGGCAGCGCTGTTCGCTTTGCAGTACCCAGCGCCCGGCGACCCTGAGCTGGCGGCGCAAGTGGTGGAGCTGCTCAAGGCCGACGGCCTGCCGGCCCAGCTCGACAAGGAGCGCCCCTTCGACCATGGCGCGTGGGTGCCACTGTCCCTGATGTACCCGCAAGCGGACATCCCGGTGATCCAGCTATCGCTGCCCACCCGCCTGGGTCCGGCCCTGCAGACGCGCATCGGCCACGCCCTGGCAGGCCTGCGGCAACAGGGCGTGTTGCTGATCGGCTCCGGTAGCATCACCCACAACCTGCGGGAGCTGGACTGGCACGCCGGCCCGGAAAGCGTCGAGCCCTGGGCCAAGGCCTTTCGGGACTGGATGATCGAGAAGCTGGCGGCCAATGATGAAGCGGCCCTGCATGATTACCGGCAGCAGGCACCGCATGCCGTGCGCAGCCATCCCAGCGATGAACACCTGCTGCCGCTGTACTTCGCCCGGGGTGCCGGCGGTGAATTCAGCGTGGCCCACCAGGGCTTCACCATGGGCGCCTTGGGGATGGACATCTATCGCTTTGGCTGATGCTTCGCCGGCAAGCCGACTCTTACCCCCCTTGTAGGAGCCGGCTTGCCGGCGAACAGTCACGGTCTAAATTCCAGGCAAAAAAAATCCCCGAACCAGTCGGGGATTTTTCTTGCCTGATCAATCAGCCCGAGGGCGGATCAATCTTCGCGGTAGCGACGCAGCTTGAGCTGCTTGCCGGCCACGCGAGTGTCCTTGAGCTTGGTCAGCAGACGATCCAGACCGTCTTCCGGCAGCTCTACCAGACTGAAGCTGTCACGCACCTGGATACGACCGATGGCTTCACGGGCCAGGCCGCCTTCGTTGAGAATCGCGCCCAAGAGGTTCTTGGCAGCGATACCGTCACGGGCACCCAGCGCGGTACGGCAGCGTGCACGACCTTCGCCCAGAGGCATTGGCGCGCGACGCTCACGGTCACCACGATCAGGACGATCACCGGAACGCTCAGGACGATCACCACGTGGCGCACTGTTCGGCACCAATGGACGCTCTTTCTCGATGGCTGCCAGGTTCAGTGCTTGGCCGTTGGTGGCCTTGCGCAGCAGGGCCGCGGCCAGGGCGCGCGGGCTGCAACCGATGTCGGCAGTCAGGCGATCCAGCAGCTCGCCGTGGGTCGCTTCAGCATCAGCCACCAGCGGCGAAAGGCTGTTGGTCAGCTTCTTGATGCGCGCATCGAGAACGGCCTGGGCGTCGGGCAGGCGAACTTCGGCAACCTTCTGACCGGTCACACGCTCGATCACTTGCAGCATGCGGCGCTCACGCGGAGTCACCAGCAGCAGGGCGCGACCTTCGCGACCAGCACGGCCGGTACGGCCGATACGGTGCACGTAGGATTCCGGGTCGTACGGCATGTCCACGTTGAATACGTGGGTGATGCGCGGTACGTCCAGGCCGCGAGCGGCTACGTCAGTGGCCACAACGATGTCCAGACGACCATCCTTGAGGGAGTCGATGACGCGCTCACGCTGGTTCTGGGCGATGTCACCGTTCAGCGCAGCGGCCTTGTAGCCTTTGGCTTCCAGGGCGCTGGCCAGATCCAGGGTCGCTTGCTTGGTGCGCACGAACATGATCAAGGCGTCGAAATCTTCAACTTCCAGCAGGCTCAGAACGGCAGAGGTCTTCTGGTCAGCGTGAACCAGCAGGTGAGCCTGCTCGATCGCGGTGACGGTCTGGGTCTTGCTCTGGATCTTGACGTGTTTCGGGTCTTTCAGGTGACGCTCGGCAATGGCCCGGATCGACTGCGGCAGAGTGGCCGAGAACAGTACGGTCTGGCGGGACTCAGGCATGGCCTTGAAGATGACTTCCAGGTCATCCATGAAGCCCAGCTTGAGCATTTCGTCGGCTTCGTCGAGAACCAGGTGGTTCACGGTGGCCAGCACTTTTTCGTCGCGACGCAGGTGGTCGCACAGACGGCCCGGAGTGGCGACAACGATCTGTGCGCCATTCCGGATTGCTTTCAGTTGTGGGCCCATCGGCGCACCGCCGTAGACGGCCACAACAGTCACGCCCGGCATTTGCTTGGCGTAGGTTTCGAAAGCGGTTGCAACTTGCAGCGCCAACTCACGGGTTGGGGCCAGGATCAGAGCTTGCGGCTCGCGCTTGGACGGATCAATGCGGTGCAGGATAGGCAGGGCAAAGGCAGCGGTTTTACCGGTACCGGTTTGCGCCTGGCCAATCATATCGTGCCCGGCAAGGATGATCGGGATCGACTGCTGCTGAATAGCCGAAGGCTCTTCATAGCCGGTAGCGACTACTGCAGCGACAATATTGGGATGAAGTTCAAGAGCGGCGAAGCCGCCGATTTCCTGGGTCATGGGTCTGCCTCTAAGTGCATCCGCAAAGACCCATGCTCCAAAGCTGCGCATGCCGTGTAAGACTCAAGAGTCACCCTGGCAGCTTTGTCGGCGGGGATTTGCGAAAACGATTGAAAGAAATGAACGTCAAGGATAGTCCGCGCAGCGGACAAGCAGCCGAAGCTGACTTCGGGGAATTGCATCACCTAAACGAGGCCCGGTTAAAGGCCGGCGCGCACTATACCGGAATTACTCAAAAAAGGGAGTTTTTTTTATCGGAAAAATCCGCCAAACGCCCGATGCTCACGGGCTTTGCGCATACTCCAAGGGCGCGCTATTTTGCTTGGGCCCGCCGCTGTTGGTCGTCATCGCTAAAACGATTCACCCTGGTGCTTGAAAGCCGTCTCGCCCATTCCCTCTTCCCCCTTGAGGATCGCGCCCATGAATCAGCCCAGTGCCAGCCGTGTCAGCCGCGAACTGCGCGGTCATCTATTCCTGATCGGCCTGGACCGGGTCGCCAAGCGCAATGCCTTCGACCTGGAACTGCTCAACCAGCTGAGCCTGGCCTACGGCGAGTTCGAAGCCAGCAGCCAAGCGCGGATCGCCGTGGTGTTCGGCCACGGCGAGCACTTCACCGCGGGGCTGGACCTGGCCAATGTCGGTGCCGCCCTGGCCCAGGGCTGGCAAGCACCGCCCGGCGGCTGCGACCCGTGGGGCGTGTTCGCCGGACCGCGGGTGAGCAAGCCGGTGATCGTCGCCGTGCAGGGTTACTGCCTGACCATCGGTATCGAGCTGATGCTGGCGGCGGACATCAACCTGTGCGCCAGCAACACGCGCTTTGCCCAGATGGAGGTACAACGCGGGATATTTCCCTTCGGCGGCGCGACCCTGCGTCTGCACCAGCTGGCCGGCTGGGGCAACGCCATGCGCTGGTTGCTCACCGGCGATGAGTTCGACGCCCATGAAGCGCTGCGTCTGGGACTGGTGCAGGAGGTGATGGCCAGCGAAGACCTGCTGCCCCGGGCCGTGGCACTGGCCGAGCGCATCGCCCGGCAAGCACCGCTGGGCGTGCAGGCGACGCTGATGTCGGCGCGTCAGGCCCGGCTTGAGGGCGAAACGGCGGCCGCTCAGGGCCTGCCGCCGCTGGTGCACAAGCTGATGAACAGCGAAGACGCCAAGGAAGGGGTGCAGGCGATGATCGAAAAACGCCCCGGGGTGTTCAAGGGCTGTTGAACAGGCTGGCCGGCGAATCGTCTTCGCCGGCCAGCCGTTGCCTGCCAGGGGCTCATGTCGCGGGGCGAATGGCCTTGATCAGCGGCTGCAGGGAGTAACCCAGGCGCGGAGCCAGGGCTTCGGCCCGGGCATTCAGAGCTGGCAGATCGAGCGTCTGCTCAAGATCGGAGGGCACGATCAAGATCACGTTGCCCTCCTTCACCGGCAGCTCCCAGTAATGCCGGTGATAGAGTCCGCGCAACAGCGCGGCGCCGAGGGGCTTGCCATCATCGGTGGCCCATTGGTTGATCACCAGCCAGCCACCGGGATTGAGGCGCTTCTGACAGTTTTCCAGAAACCCCCAGGCCAGATGGCCGACACCGGGGCCGACATCGGTGTACAGGTCTACGAAGATCAGGTCGGCGGATTCGGCGCTGTCCAGCAGCTCCAGGGCATCACCGATTCTTATATATAGACGCGGATCGTCGTCCAGCCCCAGGTACTCGATGGCCAGGCGCGGCACATCCGGACGCAGTTCGATGGCCTCGACGTCTTCCAGGGGCAGGAACTTCAGGCACGCCTGGGTCAGGGTCCCGGCACCCAGGCCGAGAAACAGCGCACTCTCGGGGGCGGCATGACACAGGGCGCCGATCAGCATGGCCCGGGTGTAGTCGTACTCCAGCCAGCTGGGGTCGGCGGTGAACACGCAGCTTTGTTCGATGGCGTCGCCAAATTCGAGGAAGCGGTAATCCGCCACTTCCAATACCCGAATCATGCCGAACTCGTCATGAACCTCGGCGAGCACACGCTCGACGCGCTCCTCAGTCATTTCATCTCCTAGTCGCGGGGCCCGCAATCAGGCCGGCGCGAGAAACCAACCGCTCGGCAGCGAGCGGGAAAGGCGCGATTGTCGGCCAAGCGAGAGGAGCAGGTCACGCACTAATTTGCTGCTAACATGCCCCTCCCACCGTAAAGCACTCGAGTCCGCGATGAGCCAACCCTGGAGCCCCGACAGCTGGCGCGCCCTGCCGATCCAGCAACAACCCCAGTACCCCGACGCCGCACATCTGCTGCAGGTCGAGCAGACCCTGGCCAGTTATCCACCGCTGGTGTTTGCCGGTGAGGCCCGGGAGTTGCGTCGCCAGTTCGCCGAGGTCACCCAGGGTCGCGCCTTCCTGCTGCAGGGCGGCGATTGTGCCGAAAGCTTCGCCGAGTTCTCCGCGGCGAAGATCCGCGACACCTTCAAGGTGCTGCTGCAGATGGCCATTGTCATGACCTTTGCCGCCGGCTGCCCGGTGGTCAAGGTCGGGCGCATGGCCGGGCAGTTCGCCAAGCCGCGCTCGGCCAACGACGAAACCATCAATGGCGTGACCTTGCCGGCCTATCGTGGCGACATCGTCAACGGCATTGGCTTCGACGAGAAAAGCCGGGTACCGGACCCGGACCGCCTGCTGCAGTCCTACCACCAGGCCACGGCCACCCTGAACCTGCTGCGGGCCTTTGCCCAGGGCGGGTTCGCCGACCTGCATCAGGTGCACAAGTGGAACCTGGACTTCATCGCCAACTCGGCCCTGGCCGAGAAGTACAGCCAACTGGCGGACCGCATCGATGAAACCCTGGCCTTCATGCGTGCCTGCGGCATGGACAGCTCGCCGCAACTGCGCGAAACCAGCTTCTTCACCGCCCACGAAGCCCTGCTGCTCAATTACGAAGAAGCCTTCGTGCGGCGCGACAGCCTGACCAACGACTACTACGACTGCTCGGCCCACATGCTGTGGATCGGCGATCGCACCCGCCAGCTGGACGGTGCCCACGTCGAGTTCCTGCGCGGGGTGAACAACCCGATCGGGGTCAAGGTCGGCCCGAGCATGAACACCGAGGAACTGATCCGCCTGATCGATATCCTCAACCCGAGCAACGATCCCGGCCGCCTTAACCTGATCGTGCGCATGGGTGCGAACAAGGTCGGCGATCATCTGCCGCAGCTGATCCGCGCCGTGGAACGCGAAGGCAAGCAAGTGCTCTGGAGCTCGGACCCGATGCACGGCAACACCATCAAGGCCAGCAGCGGCTACAAGACCCGGGATTTCGCGCAGATCCTGACTGAGGTCAAGGAGTTCTTCCAGGTGCATCAGGCCGAAGGCAGCTATGCCGGCGGCATCCATATCGAGATGACCGGACAGAACGTCACCGAGTGCATCGGCGGCGCCCGTCCGATCACCGAAGACGGTCTGTCGGACCGCTATCACACTCATTGCGACCCGCGGATGAATGCCGACCAGTCGCTGGAACTGGCCTTCCTGATCGCCGAGACGCTCAAGCAGGTCAAGCGCTGAGGGGCCTTTCGCGGGCCAGCCCGCTCCTACAGGGCTGTGTAGGAGCGGGCTGGCCCGCGAAGCTTTTTACGCCAGCACCTCACGCAGACGGTGCGCGCCATCACGCCGGCAATTGAGCTGAATCTGCTCCAGCCCCAGCCAGTCGGCCATCTGTCGCAATTGCCCGGCCAGTGCGCGGACGCCCTCCTCGTCCAGGCCCGGCTCTTCCTCATGCACCGCATGCACTGCCAGACAGCCTTGGGCCCGCTCCGCCCGCAGATCGACCCGGGCGACAATCCGCTCGTTGTGCAGGAACGGCAGCACGTAATAGCCATAGACCCGCTTATGCCTTGGCGTGTAGATCTCCAGCCGGTAGCGGAAATCGAACAGCCGCTCGGTACGACTGCGCTCCCAGATCAGCGAATCGAAAGGTGAGAGCAGCGCACTGGCCTCGACCCTGCGCGGCACCCTGACCTGCGGTAGACAATAGGCCGGCTGGCGCCAGCCCTGCACTTCGCAGCTCGACAACTCGCCGGACTCCAGCAACTCCGCAAGCCGCGCACGGCTGTCGCCAGGATCAAGGCGAAAGTAGTCTCGCAGATCCTTCTCCGTGGCCACGCCCAGGGCTCCGGCCGCGTGCACCAGCAAACCGCGCTGGGCCTGGGCTTCGTCCAATGGCGACTGCTGGAGAATCGCCGCAGGCAGCACCCGCTCCGGCAAATCGTAGAGCCGTTCGAAGCCACGACGCCCGGCCACCGTCACTTCTCCGGCGGCGAACAACCATTCCAGGGCGTGCTTTTCATCGCTCCAATCCCACCAGGGCCCGGCGCGTTCCTCGCGGGTGCAGAGGCTGCCGGCACCCAGCGCGCCCTGCTCCTGGACCGCCGCCAGCACCCGCTGGACAGTGCCCAGGCGCTCCTGGCCAAAACGCGCCAGCTGCGCGTAGATGCCCTGCCCTTGCCGCGCCCGCTGCATCCGCCAGCGCAGCAACGGGTACATGGACATGGGCAGCAACGACGCCTCATGCCCCCAATACTCGAACAAGGTGCGTTGCCGGCCCTGACTCCAGGCGGCCTGGTCGAGCAATGCCTGTGGATAACTGCCCAGGCGGGAAAACAGCGGCAGGTAATGCGCCCGCACCAAGGCGTTGACCGAATCGATCTGCAGCAGGCCCAGGCGCTCGATCTGTCGATTGAGCCCTGCGGCCTTGATCGTTGCCGGCGGCCGACGCCCGCCGAAGCCCTGGGCGGCCAGGACCAATCGACGAGCCTGCTTGAGTGAGAAAGAACATTCTGCGGGCATGGGGGGATCTCCTTGTCTGCCCGCACGCTAGCGCACCGGGAACCGGCTTGTGTAGCACTCTTGCCGCTATTTATGCATCGGGTCGTCCCAGAACGGGCGGACCCGCTCATGCTCGACATCGGCCCGCGTCAGACCCAGGTCCTTCAACGCCTCATCGCTCAGCCCGGCCAGCATCCGGCGCTCGCGCCCAAGCTCATGCCAGCGCATCACCCGGCGCCACAGGCCGCTGAATGTCAGCGCCTGAAACGACAGCTTGTGGACCAGCACATAACCCTTTTGACCTTTCATCATCTCGCCCTCCAGTGGGGATGACGCCAGTGTCTGCTCGGGCTTAAGATCAATCCAACGAATGTTTCTTATGCCATACATCTCAGGATTTGATGCAATGTCCCAATTCCCCAGCATCGACACCGAAGTTCTGCGCACCTTCGTCGCCATCGCCGATGAAGGTGGTTTTACCCGGGCCGGCGAGCGGGTCAATCGCACTCAATCCGCAGTGAGCATGCAGATGAAGCGCCTGGAGGAAGACGTGCTGCAGCGCCAGCTGTTCCAGCGCGACGGGCGCCAGGTCAAGCTCACCGCCGAGGGCCAGGTGCTGCTGGGCTACGCCCGACGCATCCTGAAACTGCACAGCGAAGTGTTCAATACGCTGCGCGAGCCGCACATGGTGGGCCTGGTACGCATCGGCACCCCGGATGACTATGTGATGCGCTTTCTGCCGGGGATTCTGTCGCGCTTTGCCCAGAGCTATCCGCTGATCCAGATCGAGGTACATTGCGAATCATCCAAGCAACTGCTGCAACGCCAGGACCTGGACCTGTCCATCGTCACCCGCAAGCCGGGCAGCGAAATCGGCCAGCTTCTACGCAAGGAACGCTTCGTCTGGGCCGCAGCCCAGTGCTTCACGCCCCATGAGCAGATGCCACTGCCGCTGGCCATGTTCAATAGCGACTGCTTCTGCCGGCTCTGGGCCTGCAACGCCCTGGATGCCATCGGCCTCGACTATCGGATTGCCTACAACAGTTCCAGCCTGTCGGCGATCATGGCGGTGGTCAGTGCCGGGCTGGCGGTTACCGCACAGCTGGAAAGCCTGATCACCCCGGACCTGCGTATCCTCGGTGAAAACGAAGGGCTGCCGGAACTGCCCGAGGCCAGCATCATGCTGGTGCGCAACCTCAACACTCCCTCGCCCATCACCGAGTGCCTGGCAGAGCACATCATCGAAGGCTTCAAACTTTAAAGGCCAGCATCACCGCACACACCACCAGGAAACCGCAGAACAAGCCGCGCAACAGGCGCTCGGGCAAGGCATGGGCCACTTTCACGCCCCAACTGATGCTCAGCAAGCCGCCTGCCGCCAACGGCAGGCCGATCATCCAGTCCACCTGATGATGCAAGCCGTAGGTCACCAGGGTCACACCGGTGCTCGGCAGCGCAAGGGCCAGGGACAGCCCCTGCGCCACCACCTGGGTGGTACCGAAGATGCTGGTCAAGACTGGCGTGGCCACTACCGCTCCGCCTACGCCGAACAGCCCGCCCATGGCCCCGGAAGCGGCACCCAGAACCCCCAGCCAAGGCCAGGAATAACGCAACTGCGTGCTGGCCGGCGCGCTGCTCATGAACATGCGCAGCAGGTTGTAGGCCGACAGAGCCAGGAGAAAGGCGACAAAGCCGATACGCATCTTCTGCGGGTCAATGCCCACCGCCCAGATCGAGCCAAGCCAGGCGAAACAGAAGCCCATCAGCGCCAGGGGCAGCGCATGGCGCAGTTCAATGCGGTTGCGCTGGTGATAACGCCACAACGCCAACATCACATTGGGCACCACCATCACCAGCGCCGTACCTTGGGCAATCTGCTGATCCAGGCCGAACATGACCCCCAGCACCGGAATGGCGATCAAACCGCCACCGATCCCGAACAAACCGCCCACAGTGCCCAAGGCTGCGCCCAACAGCAGGTACATCACTAACTCGATCAAAGCGTCTCTCCTCACCTGAGAGCTGCATGCTACGCAGTCGGCCCTGGCTCGGAAACGCACAGCAACGCACAATGGCTGTGCCGTTTTCGCATAAGCGAGCTGACCATGAATCCCAATATCCTCACCGAACAACTGGGGCTGTTTCTCGATGTGCTGGAAGCCGGGAGCTTTTCCGCCGCGGCCCGCCGTCATCCCCTGACCCCTTCCGCCGTGGCCCGACGCATCGACAGCCTGGAAAATGCCGTGGGCACACCGTTGTTCATGCGCACCACCCACGCCGTGATCGCCACTGCCGCCGGCCTGGCCTTTGCCGAGCGGGCCCGGCGCATTGTTGCCGAACTGCAACTGGCACGTGCCGAGGCGGTGTCCTTGAATCATGCGCCGGAAGGCCTGATCCGCATCGATGCCCCGGCTGCCTTCGGCCGCCGCCATCTGGCACCGGCCATTGCCGATTTCCTGGTGCTCTACCCGGGGCTGGATGTGCAGTTGCACCTGATCGACAGCTTTGTCGACATGCAGGGCTCGCATCTGGGCAAGGTCGACCTGGTGCTGCGCGCCGGGCAGCGGGTGGATACCCGGATGGTCGCCACGTCCCTGGCCAGCATCGTGCGCATCGCCTGTGCCAGCCCGTCCTACCTGAGAAGCCGCGGCATCCCGAGCCACCCCGCCGAACTCAGCCAGCACGATGGCCTGGACTGGGATGGGCTGGCGCCGCTGTTTGCCTGGCGTTTCGAGCTTGATGGCCAGGTGCAGAGCCATCGCCCGCAGCGCATCCGCCTCAGCGCCAACAATGCCGAAGCCCTGCTTTCCGGGGCCCTGGCGGGCCTGGGGATTGCGCACCTGCCGACCTGGCTGGTGAGCGAATACCTGTTGCGGGGGGAACTGGTGCCGCTGTTCTGCGACGGCGGCCTGCCCAAGCCGGAAACCGCCGGCATCTACGCCTTGCGCATGGAACAGCACCCCAATGCCCGCAGTCGCCTGCTGCTGGAATACCTGAAAAGCCGCTTCAGCCCGGTTCCACCCTGGGACCTGGCGCTACAAAGTGCGATGGGCTGACCCTGGAAAAATTATCTGGCGCATTAAAGACTCGCCCGCTAGATTCAGGACCATTAATGATCAAGGCCGCCAACATGACCACAGAACGCCCCGCTCCGGACCCTTGCGATCAGTTG
Source organism: Pseudomonas sp. TKO26 (assembly GCF_003225665.1). Classification (NCBI taxonomy): domain Bacteria; kingdom Pseudomonadati; phylum Pseudomonadota; class Gammaproteobacteria; order Pseudomonadales; family Pseudomonadaceae; genus Pseudomonas; species Pseudomonas sp. TKO26. The sequence continues at coordinate 243,765 of NZ_QKLN01000037.1, read as the reverse complement.
CTGCTGGACCACCAAGTGTGTTTCGCCCTGCACTCAACGTCGCTGATGCTGACCAAGGTTTATAAACCGCTGCTGCAAAAACTCGGGCTGACCTACCCGCAGTACCTGGCGATGCTGGTGCTCTGGGAAAGGGATGGCCTGACGGTCGGCGAGATCAGCCAACGCCTGCTGACCGATCCCGGATCCCTGACACCGCTGCTCAAGCGCCTGGAAGCCGAGGGCCTGCTCAGCCGTACCCGCAGCCGGGAGGATGAACGGGTGGTGATTGTCGAACTGACGCCACAGGGCCGGGCGCTGCGCGAGCAAGCGCGGAACATTCCACAGTGCATTCTCGGGGCCAGTGGTCAGAGCGTGGAACAGTTGCGACAGCTACAGGAAGAGCTGCAGGTGCTGCGGGGGCACTTGCAGGACAGTCTTTGAGGCTTCGCGGGCAAGCCAGCTCCTGAGGCATGGGGCTGGTTTGGCGAATAAAAAATATTACTTTTAGAATCAATGACTTGAGCTGAACTCAAGGCCGCAGAAGGGATTTTCGTAAAATTTATCTTGCGCACTAAATATTAGAGCGATACATTTATTTCGCACTTACTTAGCGCGCAAATAATTAGCGCAAAAATCACCTAGCTCGAGGTTTTCATCATGCAAACTCTCTACACCGCCGTTGCAACCGCTACCGGTGGCCGTGATGGCCGCGCCGTTTCCAGCGACCAGATCCTCGACGTCAAACTGGCGACCCCCAAGGAACTGGGCGGTGCCGGTGGCCAGGCGACCAACCCGGAACAGTTGTTCGCCGCCGGCTATTCGGCCTGTTTCATCGGCGCCCTGAAGTTCGTGGCCGGCCAGAGCAAACGCAAGATCCCGGACGACGCCTCGATTACCGCCCATGTCGGCATCGGCCAGATTCCCGGCGGCTTCGGCCTGGATATCGACCTGCATATCAGCCTGCCCGGCCTGGCCCAGGAAGAAGCGCAAGGCCTGGTGGACGCGGCGCATCAGGTCTGCCCCTACTCCAACGCCACCCGCGGCAACGTCGATGTGCGCCTGCACGTGACGGTCTGAAACGGCAAACTCCAGGCATAAAAAAGCCCGACTCAAGGTCGGGCTTTCTGGTCTACAGGGTCGGGCCAGGTTTAAACCTTGGCGCGGCCTTTGTAGGAACCGCCTTCGCGGGTATCGATCTCGATCATGTCGCCGATCTCGATGAAGTCCGCAACGCTCAGCTCGGTACCGTTTTTCAGTTTGGCAGGCTTCATCACCTTGCCCGAAGTGTCGCCGCGAGCGGAACCTTCGGTGTAGTCAACCTGACGCACGATGGTGGTCGGCAGGTCAACGGAAACCAGACGGTCTTCGAAGAACACGGCTTCGCAAACGTCGGTCATGCCTTCTTCGATGAACGGCAGAACCGCTTCGATGTCTTCGGCGTTCAGCTCGTACATGGTGTAGTCGGTGGTGTCCATGAACGTGTAGGTGTCACCGCTGATGAACGACAGGGTCGCTTCTTTGCGATCCAGGATCACGTCGTCCAGTTTGTCGTCCGCACCGTAAACGGTTTCGGTCTTGTAACCGGTCAGCAGGTTCTTCAGCTTGGTCTTCATGATCGCGCTGTTACGACCGGACTTGGTGAATTCAGCTTTCTGAACCAGCCACGGATCGTTGTCGATACGGATCACGGTACCGGGTTTGAGTTCTTTACCAGTTTTCATTGCGAATATCCGAATTTGGATGGGATTTACAAAAATCTTGGCCGCGTATCATATCCAATTTAGGTAAAACTGCACCAGCGCCGCAGCAAGATCGGCCTGCGAGCCTTGTTCCAGACACCATTGTTCGGCGTGTGCGGTGACTTCTGGCCAGTGTTGCAGCAGGTTTTTCCAGGGTTCGGCCATAGCGGCCTCGGTATTCCAGGCCTGCCACAAGGCCAGTACCGCCGCCTTGGCGCCCGGGGAAAGTGCCTGGGTGTACAAGGCAAGAAAGGCCTCGAGCTTGTCCAGGTGAATATCTTCGTCCTGGCGATAGATATGCCAGAGCATCGGTTGCCCGGCCCATTGCGCGCGAACGAAGGAATCCTCCCCGCGCACCGCATTGAAGGCACAGCACCACAGCAAACGGTCGTAATCTTCCTGGCGCACAAAGGGCAAGACCTGAACCGTCAGCGACTGACGCACCTGCAGACTGCCGACCGCCAGAGACTCCACCCCCAGCCAGCGCTGCACGTCGCCCAAAATACGTCCCTCGGGCACCAGCAAATGAGTCGGTTGCGCATCGGCGGCCAAGGCCTCCAGCCAACTGCCCAGACCGGCGTTTTCATAGGCGAACAGCGACATCAAGCGGCTATTGGCGGCGGGAGTCACTCCCAGGCCCTGCAGAAAATCCTGCCGGGCCTGGCGATCGGCCTGAAAATGCCGGCGGCGCTCAAGCAACCCGGCTTCGCGCAGCAAGCCGCCCGTGCCCGGCTGGAATCCGGGGAAGAAAAAGTACTTCTGCACGCCACGAAACTTCACTGAGGGCAGGCCGTGGCAGCCACTGACCCAGCCCTCCGCACTCAGATAATCCAGGTTCAGCCACAGGGGCGCCCGCTCGCGATCAGCCATGGCCTCCATATAGGCATGGGGCAACTGGCAGGCGAACGCGGCAATCACCACATCCGCTGCCGCTTCAGCCTGCCACTGGGCCGACCAGTGCCGTACCTCGACCCCATCCTGTTCCTGGCGCTGCTGCTGGATGTCAATTTCCGGGCAAATCTTTTCAAAGGCCCGCAAATCATCGACCCACAAGCGCACCGCGCATTGATGCTCGGCCACCAACTGCCGGGCCAGGCGCCAGGTCACGCCGATGTCGCCGTAGTTGTCGACGACGCTGCAAAAAATGTCCCAGGAGGCTTTCATTCCAGTCCCCGATTGGCAAAGGCGCCGATTGTCCGCATAAATGCTCCTGCGCAGAAGAGCCAACCTCGATTAATCTTCGTGCGACAATCAGCCCTCGCCCACTACCGCCCGCCAGGAGGCAACCATGTCCTATCGCCCGCCCGCTCGTCGCCCCTTGCGCATCAGCTTCAATGCCCTGGCGCTCAGCGGCAGCATTGCCCTGGGCCTGTGGCTGGGCTTTCTGGCGATTGCCCTGACTTGCTGGCTGGGCTCACACTTTCTCTTCAGTCAGCAATTGGCCCCTGTGGCGCAGGCCGTACAGCAACTGGCGAAGCCGCCAGTGGTTGCGCCAGAGCCGCCCAATCGGATGTTCGAGCAATATCAGGAAAACCTGCGCAAGAACGAAGAACTGCAATCCCTGGATAACGCCCGCAGCAACCCGCGCAACCTGTCCAACCCCAAATGCCAGTTCTGGTTGCAACAGGACCAGACCGCGCCCAGTGACAAGAGCCGGGCCAATGTCCTGCAATTCTGTAATTGATCATGAATAAACAGTCTGTCTGCCAACTGATTCTGCAACAGCTCCAGGACGACCTGGAGGTTGCGGTACGAGCCGCACAAACCGCCTACGAAACCGCCACCCATGAAGAGAATATTGCCGAGAACAAGTACGACACGCTGGGACTTGAGGCGTCCTACCTGGCAGCCGGGCAGGCTCGCCGGGTCGAGGAGATCCGTCAGGCATTGAGCCTCTGGCAAAACCTTGGCCTGCGCCCCTACGACCCGCAGTCAGGAATTCAGATCGGCACGCTGCTGGGACTTGAGGATGAAAATGGCCGCGAACAATGGCTGTTTCTCGGTCCGGATGGAGCGGGCTTGAAAGTCCATGTGGTCGGCCAACTGGTGACCGTCATCACCCCGCGCTCCCCGCTGGGCAAAAGCCTGCTGGGCAAGTTCGAGGAGGATGAGGTGGAAATCGTGGTAGCGGGGACTCGGCAACACTTCACTGTCACCGAGGTCCGCTAGGATCAGTGAACCGGCAGCTCGACGCCATCGAACAGTTCTTCCAGTTCCTGCTTGTTGTGGCAGGCAATGGCCTTGGCCATGACTTCGCGAGTCAGGTGCGGGGCGAACTTCTCGATGAAGTCGCACATGAAGCCGCGCAGGAAGGTGCCGCGACGGAAACCTATCTTGGTGATGCTCGACTCGAACAGCTCACTGGCATCCAGTACCACCAGGTCGCTATCAAGCTTGGTGTCGACGGCCATCTTGGCCACGATGCCCACACCCAGCCCCAGGCGCACATAGGTCTTGATCACGTCGGCGTCGGCGGCAGTGAACACCACCTTTGGCGTCAGGCCGCGATGACTGAAGGCCTCGTCGAGCTTGGAACGACCAGTGAAACCGAATACGTAGGTGACGATCGGGTACTCGGCCAGGGTTTCCAGAGTCAGCTTCGGCAGTTTGGTCAGCGGGTGGCCCTGTGGCACCACCACGCAACGGTTCCAGCGGTAGCACGGCATCATCACCAGATCGCCAAACAACTCCAGGGCCTCGGTGGCGATGGCGAAATCCACGGTGCCGTCGGCGGCCATTTCGGCGATCTGCATCGGCGAGCCCTGGTGCATGTGCAGGGCTACATCCGGGTACTGCTTGATGAAGCTGCTGATCACCGGAGGCAAGGCGTAACGCGCCTGGGTGTGAGTGGTGGCAATGGACAGGGTGCCTTTCTTCTCGTTGGAGAACTCCTGGGCGATCTGCTTGATGCTTTCAACTTTGCGCAAGATCTCGCCGGCGGTAGTGATGATCCGCTCACCGGCCGGGGTCACCCGGGTCAGATGCTTGCCGCTGCGGGCAAAGACCTCGACCCCGAGCTCGTCCTCGAGCAGACGGATCTGCTTGCTGATACCCGGTTGCGAGGTGTAAAGGCTTTGCGCGGTAGCTGAAACGTTGAGGTCGTGGTGCGCCACTTCCCAGATGTAGCGCAATTGTTGAAGCTTCATATGAATCCCTCAAAGCAGGTAGACGCCACGGGTATCAGCGACGGTATATAACTATATTAATGGTCAGGAGAATAAATCTAGAACTTTTATTCAGAATTTTCCATTCCGCCCTCAGGCATCTCCCTGCCGTCGACGCTGGACCAAAGGCACCAGGTAAACCGGGGCTTTGGACAACTGCAAAACCCGTGATGCCGTGCGCCCCAAAGGGGTTTGTGCACCGACCCCGTGGCTGTGACTTCCTACGATCAGCAAATCCACCGAGAGTTTCGCCGCCTGCTCCAGAATCACCTGGGACGGGTCACCCTGAAGCACCCGCACCGACTGGATCAAGCTCAGGTCGTGCAGACCTTCACCCAACTCCTCGCGAAAACTGTCCAGCACCCGCTGTTCGATATTGGCCATTACAGTGCTCAGGCCCTGACGATGAAACTCGTTCAGCGATTGCTCGTCCAGGTAGCTCTGCAACACCGATTCGGCGAACAATCCCATGGGCTCCACGGCGTGCACTACATGTAAGTCGGCATTGAACGTTCGAGCCAGCTCCAGGGCATGCTGCATGACAAAGGGAGCGTACAGACCGAGGTCGGTGGCATACAGCATCGAACGAATCATATGACCTCCTCAACTGCCAAGATGGCGGAGATGGATTCAGCTTAGCAGTGCCAGGAACGGTGGGAGGCTGGAGGCAAAGCCACCAGGTTTCGGGCTCAAGTCCTGGCTTCGTTGCTGATGCCATGAGGCACATGACCGGTAGCGACCACCTCGCGAGCGGACTCGCAATGGCCGGCCTGGTCGTCGAAAAAGACATCGGCGGCGAAGGCTTCGAGAAAGGCCGCTTTCTCCAGGCCGCCCAGGAACAGGGACTCGTCGAGACGAATGTTCCATTCACGCAAGGTGCGGATGACCCGCTCATGGGCCGGTGCCGAGCGGGCGGTAACCAGGGCCGTGCGGACCGGACAGGCATCGTCGGGAAACTCGCCCTGAAGTAGATTCAGCGCTGTCAGAAACCCCTTGAAAGGTCCTCCAGGCAGAGGCTCCCGTGCCGACTGTCGCTCACTGGCCTGAAACGCTTCCAGACCACCAGCCTGGTAGACCCGTTCCGAGTCGTCGGAAAACAGCACCGCATCACCGTCAAAGGCGATACGCAGTTCGCCATTGGCAGCGCGTCGGGCACCACCGGAAAGGATCGTTGCAGCGGCGAATCCGGCCTCCAATGCGCTGCGGACATCGTCGGCATGAGTGGAGAGAAACAGATCGCTGCCGAAAGCGGCCAGGTAGGGATAGGGACTGCGCCCCCCGACAAATGCCGCACGGGAGATACCCAGGCCGTAATGTTCAATCGAGTTGAACACCCGCAGGCCGGTGTCGGCACTGTTACGCGACACCAGCACCACCTCGACCCGCGCCCGACCCAGGCTGGCATTCAGGCTCAGGAGCTTCTTCACCAATGGAAAAGCATCGCCTGGCTCAAGTACCTCGTCCTCGTGCTCGATCTGATAGTGCCGATAGGCCTCGACACCCTGGGCCAGATAGACCTTGTGGCTTTCGCTCAGGTCGAACAAAGCACGCGAAGAGATTGCCACCACCAGTTTGCCATCCAGTCCCTTTGCCATACTGCGCCCCCTTCAGGTCATTAGCTCAAACATGGTGCCGGTCGATAAAACACAGGCTCTGGTACAACGCCTGGATCTTAGGCAACTCGCAACCCGCGGCCCGTGCCGCTGCCAAAGGTGCGGCATAGATAGCCGTCAATTCCAGAGGACGCTGATGCAAGAAGTCGTGGTACATGCTCGGCCAATAATCGGGCATGTGCTCAGTGGACCTGAACAGCTGCTGCGCATAAGCCTCGGGGATCACATGACCGCAAGCCGCAGCCCCCAGCAGCACTTCCTGCATCAGGTCCTGGATCAGCTCGCGACTGGCCGGGTCGGCCATGAGCGGCGTGGTGCTGGCCTTGAGTAGCACCGACAGACCGTTGTACGGCACATTCCACACCAGCTTCTGCCAGCGCGCCTGATGCAGATTGTTCATGGCCTGGGAGTCGAGCCCGGCAGCACGAAACAACGCCGCTCCCTCCTCGACCAGCGCCTGGCTCAGGGCCGGATCGGCACTGGCCGGACCGCTGTGGTAACCCAGGTTCACCGCCCCCAGAGCCTGGTGTTCGATCTGGCCGGGGCCGGCGCGATGCACGCAGATAAAGCACAAGCCGCCTAATAGATGCAGCGTGTCGGGGAGCTCGGCACGCAAGGCGTCCTCCACGTCCAGCCCGTTTTGCAGCAACAGGACCTTGGCGCCAGGGGCCGCCGCCTGGATGATCGCCGGTGCCAACTGGACATTATTGGTGGTCTTGGCGCCTACCAGCAGCCAGTCACAAGGTGGCATTTCTTCAGCACTGGCGTATGCCTGCACCGGCTTCAGGCTCAACACCCCATGCTGGGCGCTATTGACTCGCAGCCCCTGCTCAACCACTGCAGAGAACTCACTGCGCAACAGAAAGTGCACATCGAAACCGGCCCGCGCCAGCATCACCCCGTAAAAACCTCCGATCGCTCCGGTTCCGATAATGCCTATACGCGGCTTACGGCCTGCACCCATCAAGGCAACTCCTCTGGCATTCGATTGAGCGCCTGACGCAGGCTCTCATTGAGCGCATTGGGCGTCAGCCGCGATTCTAAGGATCCATAAAACTCACCGTCGCGCACCACGAACAGCGCCGGAAGGTGAAACACCTGATAGCGCTCCACTGCCCCACCGTTGTCGCCCGCATCGACCCAGCACAGGCGCGCGACCGGCAATCCCAACCCGGGCAGCTGTGATCGTGCCCAGCGACAACCGGAGCAACCGGGAGAGGTGAAAACCACCAGGGAAACGCCATCCAGGCTCAGTAATTGCTGGTCGATATCGAAATCGGTCAGTTCCAATTCGATCACTATACTGGGGGAAATAATGTCAAATGGACGACACTCGGAGTCTGCGGTCATGGGACGTTTTCTGCCTCATCCTGATGATGTTCCGGTTGAACTGACCCTGCGCAAGTACGCCTGCATTTCGCGCCAGCGGTTGCACACTATCAGCCTCGGTGGCATGGCGTGCAATTACCACCGAGCCTGGCGCCACGGCACTGCGCTGGAAGTGCACATGCCCTCGCTGGGGGAAAACGCACGCTACAACGGTTATGTTGCCTGGTGCCTGAAACGCAAGCGCGGCTATCTGGTGGGTATCGCCTTCGTCGATGAGCAAACCCTGTTCAGCGCTCGCATGGGCGAGCAGGTATGCCAGATCGCCCGCTACTGCCGCCTGCATGAACCTCGAAACGAACAGCAATGCATAGAAGCCCTGGCTCTGGATTGGGTCGAACGGCACGCGCAAGACTATTCGCAAGACCGGGTACACCAGGCTTTCGTGCAGCCCTAGCCCAATAAAACCGCCTCTTGCCCATTGTAGAGTCACCGGCTAACGCGCTAAGGTTCCGCTCCCCGACGCGCTCAAATCCGCTGTGCTCCGCCGCGCGGGGATCGCTGGCGGCCGGCACCCGTGACCTGACGAGTAACACGATGGCTGATTTACCGATCAACGACCTTAACGTCGCCTCCAACGAGACCCTGATCACCCCTGATCAACTCAAACGAGACATCCCGCTGAGCGACATCGCCTTGCGCACCGTGACCAAGGGTCGCGAAGTGATCCGCAACATCCTCGACGGCACTGACCATCGGTTGTTCATCGTCATCGGGCCCTGCTCGATCCACGACATCAAGGCAGCCCACGAGTACGCCGAGCGACTCAAGGCCCTGGCGGCGGAAGTTTCCGACACCCTGTATCTGGTGATGCGCGTTTACTTCGAGAAACCGCGGACCACCGTTGGTTGGAAAGGCCTGATCAACGACCCGTACCTGGACGACTCGTTCAAGATTCAGGACGGTCTGCATATTGGCCGCCAGTTGCTGCTGGACCTCGCGGAAATGGGTCTGCCTACTGCCACTGAAGCGCTGGATCCCATCTCCCCGCAATACTTGCAGGACCTGATCAGCTGGTCGGCCATCGGCGCCCGCACCACGGAATCCCAGACCCACCGCGAGATGGCTTCCGGCCTGTCCTCTGCCGTGGGCTTCAAGAACGGCACCGACGGCGGCCTGACTGTAGCGATCAACGCGCTGCAATCGGTTTCCAGTCCCCACCGCTTCCTGGGGATCAATCCACAGGGCGGCGTGTCGATCGTCACCACCAAAGGCAACGCCTACGGCCACGTAGTACTGCGTGGCGGCAATGGCAAGCCCAATTATGACTCGGTCAGCGTCGCGGTCTGCGAACAGGCCCTGAGCAAGGCCAAGATCAAGCCGAACATCATGATCGATTGCAGCCATGCCAACTCCAACAAGGATCCGGCATTGCAACCCTTGGTCATGGAGAACGTTGCCAACCAGATCCTCGAAGGCAATCAGTCGATCATCGGTCTGATGGTGGAGAGTCATTTGAACTGGGGTTGTCAGGCCATTCCAAAAGACTTGTCGGACCTGCAGTACGGGGTTTCGATCACCGATGCCTGCATCGATTGGGAGAGCACCGAGAAAACCCTGCGCAGCATGCACGCCAAGCTCAAGGACGTACTGCCGAAACGCGATCGCAGCTGATCCCGTTCGCCAGACACAAAAACGCCGGGCCAAGCCCGGCGTTTTTCATGGTCGCCCCGATCAGAGCTTCGCCGCGTGACGCTGATGGCGTTCCATGTAGCGTTCTACATAGGAGCAGGAAGGAATCACTGTGTAGCCCATACGTTCGGCGTACTCGAGTGCCTGCTCGGTCAGCGCCGCGGCAATACCGCGCCCACGCAACGCATTGGGCACGAAGGTGCGGTAGATATCCAGGGTTTGCTTACCCAGGTCCATATAGGTCAGGTAGGCACGATGACCGTCCACATTGGTCTCGAACTGATGACCAGCCTGGTCATGGTGGATGGACAACGCCTCGCTCATCACTACTCCTTGCGGGTCTGGAATGCTGACCCCTACCTTACCGATGTTTTTCCGGCGAAGGAACAACTTACGCCACCTCGTGCCAGTCGGACGCCGAGTAGTAGCTACCGCTCTTGCATCGCGAGCACGTTACAAAATAGTAGGCGCCCTTGGCACAAATGCTCAAGCCACACTCGTCACAGATAAGCGCAAGTACCCCAATCGGGCCCTGCAGAAACCACAGCCCGGTTCAACGCGTGAATGGGTTGAGGCTATACATCGCCGGATGCTGGAACTTAAGACGAACAGCGCTTCTTAAAGTCACCGGCGAGATGGATAAAGATAGGCCAAGGCTGCGCGAAATCTGAAGAAAAGTGTCGGTGACACAATATAGAACGACTCTAGCCTAGACTCCGAAACAGCGATCGAAAACTCCGTGAGCAATGCTGGAAAACGAGCAGCACCCTCTGGCAGAGCCTTGCGATTGCATATTTTTTATACAATCACCCAAAAAGTTGCTCGAAAAAGAATCACCACCTAGAATTTTTTTTGCTTCTTGCGCTACGTCAGTTTACTTACTACAAGTAATGGGTAGTATGTACGCCGGTTATTTCCCCACTCTGGGGGGATAGCTACTAATAGAAAGTCCTTGAAGGGGAACACGATGAACAACGTTCTGAAATTCTCTGCTCTGGCTCTGGCCGCAGTTCTGGCTACCGGTTGCAGCAGCGTATCCAAAGAAACCGAAGCTCGTCTGACTGCTACTGAAGATGCAGCTGCTCGTGCTCAGGCTCGTGCAGACGAAGCCTACCGTAAAGCTGATGAAGCTCTGGCTGCTGCTCAAAAAGCACAACAGACTGCTGACGAAGCTAACGAGCGCGCTCTGCGTATGCTGGAAAAAGCTAGCCGCAAGTAATAGTCCCTCGGGATTGTTATCAAGCCGATCCATTTTTTGGATCGGCTTTTTTATTGCCCGGAGTTTTCCACCGGCAATAAAAAACCCGCCGCTGCCAGTCGGCTTCGGCGGGTTGTCTATTGCAGCGCTTACTGCTGCAGATCGTAGGACAGGTTGGACATCGACGCCGCAGGTGCAGCGGTCGTCGGTACCGCGATCTCCACCGGCAGCCCCTCTTCAGCGGCCACAACATCACGCACCACATCCCAGTTCATACGCAGGTTATTGGCAAGATCTTCGCGCTTGAGCAAGGCATTGATCACGGCAGTATGTTTGTCGACCACCGAAGGATTGCCTTTGTCATCCAGTGGCGTATGCGCTTCCAGATAGACTTTTCCACCACTGATACCGAACTTGTACGGCTCGTTGATGATCCGCACCGAAGTTCCGACCGGAACCATGCCAGCCATCTCCAGCACATTGTTGTTGAGCATGCGGAAACAGCCGTGGCTGGTGCGCATGCCAATGCCAAACTTCTTGTTGGAACCGTGAATCAGGTAGCCGGGGGTGCCCAAAGTGAACTTGAACGGCCCCAAGGGGTTGTCCGGCCCGGCAGGAACGACGCTTGGCAACGGGTCACCGTCGGCAGCGTGTTCTGCCCGAATCGACGCCGGTGGCGTCCAGGTCGGATTCGGAGTCTTGGCGGTGATGCTGGTATGCGCGATCGGCGACCCCCAGCCCTCACGCCCAATACCCAGGGGGAAGGTGTAAACCACGTTCCGCCCCTTGGGGAAGTAGTACAGGCGATACTCCGCCAGGTTGATCACGATGCCTTCACGAGGCCCGGGCGGCAGGACAAAGCGAGTCGGCAGGACCACCTCGGTACCTGCTCCCGGCAACCAGGGGTCGACCCCAGGGTTGGCCGCTACCATTTCCAGGTAGCCCAGGTCGTAAGCGGTACCCAGATCTGCAAAGGTGTCTTCGTACTTGGCCTTGATCACCTGCACCTGGCCGACGATATCTTCACCGGGCGGCGGTAGAGGCAATTCCAATGCTGCAACGGGACCGGCCACACACAATGCGGCAAGTGTCAGGCAGCGGGTGACGGCAGGGAGGCGCGGCAACATCCGGATAATCCTTCGCATGAACAACGAGTGATAGAAACGCGATTGTACACCCCCGCCCCAAAGCTACGGGAGCCAAGCGGGGAGACAAGCACAGACACATGAAATCCCTGTCGCAACGGTCGGCGATCGACCGCCTACAGCTCGAAGCGCAGCTCAGGCCAAATTGGCGGCGTCCCGCGCTTTTGTGACTCCAGGATCGCCCGACACAACGGGCAGAGTCGCTGGTCCTGGAAAATCGTCCGATCCACGCTCGACCAGCGCGGCTGCGCAGGCAGCAAAGTGCCGCACAAGGTCCGGTCGGCTGAACCACCCAGTTCCAACTGCCGAGTCACCAGATGCACCCGAACTTCCTGGCAGGCGAACAGGTCAAGCTGCTCATCAGGCTCGATCAGTTGATAGGCAAACAGGGACCAGGCGGGACGCGGCATCGGGGGCTCCAAATCGGGGGCGCCACATTAGCCGAAACACTGCCACTAGAAAAGCGTCAAAGCAGCGGTTTTAGCGTCGGCCAGACATTTTCCAGCAACTTGCCCTGGGCCGCTGCCGCAGGGTGCAAACCATCCGCCTGCATCAGTTCAGGATGACCGCCGACCCCTTCGAGAAAAAACGGCACCAGGGCCACCTGCTTGTCGCTGGCCAGCTGGCTATAGACCTGGGCGAACGCCCGGGTGTAGCGCACACCGTAGTTGGGCGGCAACTGCATGCCCAACAACAGGACCTTGGCACCGTCGGCCTGGGCGCTGTCGATCATCGACGCAAGATTTTGTTGCAATTGCTGGGGCGGCTGGCCACGCAAGCCATCGTTGCCACCCAATTCAAGGATCACCACCTGCGGCTTGTGGGCTGCAAGCAGCGCCGGCAGCCGCGCCTGCCCCCCTGCACTGGTGTCGCCGCTGACCGATGCGTTGACCACCTTGTCGCTAAAACCCTGGTCCTTGAGCCGCTTCTCCAGCAGGGCCACCCAACCTTCGCGGGTATCCAGGCCGAAAGCCGCACTGATACTATCGCCCACGATCAGGACCGTACCCGCCGCTGCGTTCTGGACCATGCACATCAAGGCCAGGCCGGCACTCAAAAACCATACACGCATCGGATTCTCCATGGGCGCAAGCATTCTCACTGCGCGGAACCTTAGCAAAGTGGTTCCCAGCGCGGAAGGTGAACTGACCATCCTGCACCAACTCGACCTGGAGCTGAATCAGGGCGACAGCCTGGCCATCGTCGGCGCCTCCGGGTCCGGCAAATCCACCCTGCTCGGCCTGCTCGCCGGGCTCGACCTGCCCAGCAGCGGTGAAGTGACACTGGCCGGTCAGGCACTGAGCAGCCTGGATGAGGACCAGCGAGCGCGAATCAGGGCCGAACATGTGGGATTCGTCTTCCAGTCCTTTCAACTGCTCGACAGCCTCAATGCCCTGGAAAACGTCATGCTGCCCCTGGAACTCGATGGCCGCCGTGACGCCCGAGAACGGGCCACCGAGTTGCTGCAGCGAGTCGGCCTCGGCCAGCGCCTGAGCCATTCGCCACGCCAGCTGTCCGGCGGCGAACAGCAACGAGTAGCTATCGCCCGGGCCTTTGCCGCCGAACCCGATGTGCTGTTTGCCGATGAACCCACTGGCAATCTCGACAGTCACACCGGCGAACGCATCAGTGACCTGCTGTTCGAGCTCAACAAGGAAAGCGGCACCACCCTGGTGCTGGTGACCCACGATGAACGCCTGGCCCATCGCTGCCGGCGCCTGATCCGTCTTGAAGCGGGCTTGCTGGTCGCCCCTCTGGAGCCTTGATGGCACGCATGCCGCTGTTGCACCTGTTGAGCCTCGCTGTCCGCCAGCTGCTGCGCGACGCCCGCGCCGGCGAATTGCGCGTGTTGTTCTTTGCGTTGCTGGTGGCCGTGGCAGCAAGCACCGCCATCGGCTATTTCGGCGCCCGTCTCAATGGCGCCATGTTGCTGCGGGCCACCGAGTTTCTCGGCGCTGACCTGTTGTTGGAAGGCAGCTCGCCGGCACGCCCGGAACAAATCGACAGCGGACGCGAACTTGGGCTGGAGCACGCACGCATTGTCGAATTCTCCAGCGTCATCGCCACAGACAACGGCATCCAGCTGTCGAGCATCAAGGCCGTGGACTCCGCCTACCCGCTGCGCGGCCAGCTCAAGAGCGCAGCCGCTCCCTACGCCACCGAAGAATCGGGCGGGGGACCGAAAGCGGGCGAGGCCTGGGTCGAGTCGCGACTGTTGACCGCCCTGAACCTGAAAATTGGAGACAGCATCGATGTCGGCCTGCAGACCCTGCGCCTGGCGCGAGTCCTGACCTATGAGCCCGACCGAGCCGGCAACTTCTACAGCCTGACGCCCCGGGTGCTGATCAGCCTGAATGACCTGCAAGCCACCGGCGTCGTCCAGCCTGGCAGCCGGGTCAGCTACAAGGAGCTCTGGCGCGGCCCAGCCGCAGCCCTCGAACACTACCGCCAATTGATCACACCGGGATTGGCAGCCAACCAGCGACTGCAGGACGCCCGGGATGGCAACCAGCAGATCGGCGGCGCCCTGGGTAAGGCCGAGCGCTACCTGAACATGGCCAGCCTGGTGGCGGTGCTGCTCTCGGGTGTCGCCGTGGCCTTGTCGGCCAATCGCTTTGCCACCCGACGCTTCGATGCCAGCGCCCTGTTGCGCTGCCTGGGATTGTCACGCCGGGAAACCATGCTGCTGTTCAGCGTGCAATTGGCAGTGCTGGGGCTGCTGGCCAGCCTAAGCGGCGCGCTGTTGGGTTGGCTGGCCCAGCTTGGCCTGTTCTATCTGCTGCATGATCTTTTGCCCAACGACGTGCCGCCTGGAGGACTGCTGCCAGCCATCGCCGGGATAGGCACCGGACTGGTCGCCCTGGCGGGATTCGCCTTGCCACCCCTGGCCGCACTGGGGCGGGTCCCGCCATTGCGGGTCCTGCGGCGCGACCTGCTGCCGATTCCCTCCAGCACCTGGATGATCTATGGCGCCGCGCTATTTGCCCTGGGCCTGATCATGTGGCGTTTGAGCCTGGATCTACTGCTGACCTTCGCCCTGCTCGGGGGTGGCCTGATCGCCGCACTGTTCCTGGGTGGATTGCTGCTGTTGCTGCTGCAAAGCCTGCGTCGCCTGCTGGCCCGGTCGTCCCTGCCCTGGCGCCTGGGACTGGGCCAATTACTGCGTCACCCCCTGGCGGCGGCCGGACAATCCCTGGCCTTCGGCCTGATTCTGCTGTCAATGGCCTTGATCGCCCTGCTGCGGGGCGAGTTGCTGGATACCTGGCAGAATCAGTTGCCCAAAAATGCCCCGAACTACTTTGCCCTGAATATCCTGCCGGCCGAAAAGCAGGCGTTCAGCGATCGCCTGGTACAACTCTCGGCACCGTCGGCACCGCTGTATCCGGTGGTTCCCGGACGCCTGGTGAGCATCAATGGCGAACCTGTTAGGGAGATTGTCAGCAAGGACTCCAGTGGTGACCGGGCCGTTCAGCGTGATCTGAGCCTGACCTGGGCCGCTGATCTGCCTGCCGGCAACAGCATCACCGAAGGCCAATGGTGGTCGAGCCAGACCAACGACCCGGTGCCTGGCGTGTCCGTGGAGGCCAAGGTGGCACAAAGCCTGAAGCTGAAACTGGGTGACCGCTTGATCTTCACCGTGGCGGGAGTCAATCGGGAGGCCCGGGTCACCAGCCTGCGCAGCATCAACTGGGACAACTTCCAACCGAACTTCTTCATGATCTTCCAGCCAGGCACCTTGAAGGACCTGCCCGCCACCTACCTCACCAGCTTCTATCTGAGTCCAGGGCACGACCAGCAGATCGTCGAACTGTCCAGGGCTTTTCCGGCGGTCACCATCCTTCAAGTGGAAGCCCTGCTGGAGCAGCTGCGCAGCATCCTGGCCCAGGTCACTCTGGCGGTGGAATATGTGCTGCTGTTTGTCTTGGCGGCGGGAATGGCCGTGCTGTTTTCCGGTCTGCAAGCCACTCTGGACGAGCGCATCCGCCAGGGCGCACTGCTACGCGCCCTCGGTGCCGAACGACGGTTACTGATCAAGGCCCGACGGATCGAGTTCGGCTTGCTTGGCGCGGTCAGCGGCCTGCTGGCGGCCCTGGGCAGCGAACTGATCAGCCTGGTGCTCTACCGGTTTGCCTTCGACTTGCCCTGGCACCCCCACCCCTGGTTATTGCTGCTGCCACTGATTGGCGCGCTGCTGATAGGCGGAGCCGGAATTTTCGGCACTCGCCGGGCGTTGAACGCCAGCCCCTTGAGTGTCCTGCGCGAAGGATGAAGACGCATGGCTCGCCAGCGCCGGCTGGCGAGCCTACTTCACGTACTCGATCTGGTTGATCCACCAGCAGGTTTCACCCGCCGGGGTATGAACAATGGCTTCGTCGCCCACTTCCTTTTTCAGCAGCGCCCTGGCCATTGGCGAGTCGATGGAAATGTAGTCCTTGCGCAGATAGATCTCGTCATAACCGACGATACGAAAGCGCTTGATCTCGGCAGCCTCGTTTTCCACCTCGACCCAAGCACCGAAAAACACCCGGCCCTCCTGCTCCGGTGCGTAGGACACCACTTTCATGTCTTCCAGACGCTTGCGGATGTAGCGCACCCGACGATCGATCTCCCGCAGCAGCTTCTTGTTGTACTGATAGTCGGCATTCTCACTGCGATCACCCAGGGACGCGGCCCAGGTGACCTTCTGGGTGATGTCCGGACGTTTCTCCCGCCACAGATAATCCAGTTCCTGCTTCAGTGCGTCGTAACCATCCTGTGTGATGAGCTTGGTACTCAATTGGCTTGTCACCTTCCAGCCTTGTAGCGGCTGTTCTGTTATTTGAATTAACCGTTGAACCCGGCCGATCTCGGGCAACTGCCCTACCCGCGCATCGTTAACGCAGCACTATCAGATTTGTCCGATTTAGATTTCAGAGAGGTCGGCCAATCATAGAGCCAAACCGCCGAGGCTTACGGCCTCAGACACATTTTAAGCAACAGAATTTGCACTCGGCACGCCTGACGACTTGCAACCTACCTCCCCAAAGAACCCGCGACCAACGACCAAGACCTCCAAAAAACAAAGGGAATGCACTAAATGGGCAACATCATTATCGTCGATGACCACCCACTGATCCGCCTGGCCATCAGGTCGGTGCTGGAACCCCATCACCACACCATCGTCGCTGAAGCCGACAACGGTGCGGATGCCGTGCAGCTGGTGCGCAAACACATGCCGGACCTGTTGATCCTCGACCTGGGGATTCCCAACCTGGACGGGTTCTCGGTCATCGCCCATATCAAGTCCGCGGACCTGCATGTGAAGACCCTGGTCCTGACGTCAAGCGACTCGAAGAACTTCGCCTTGCGCTGCCTGCAGGCCGGAGCCGCGGGCTTTCTGTGCAAGACCGAGAATCTTCATGAACTGGCCAATGCAGTGAAGGCCATTCTGTCCGGGTACAGCTACTTCCCGGAGGACACCATCAATATCCTGCAGCAGAACACCAATGCCGCCAGCCAGGAGAGCGTACTAATCTCCCGCCTGACCGATCGCGAGATCACCGTCCTGAAACTGCTGGCCACCGGTCTCAACAATCAGCAGATTGCCGACGCCCTGCTGATCAGCCACAAGACCGTCAGCACCTACAAAGTGCGTTTGCTCAAGCGCTTCAACATTTCCAACCTGGTCGCCCTGGCTGAACTGGCAAAGCGCAATGCCGTTGTTTGAATAGCGAGCCCCGATCACTGCATGAGCAAGGGGCATCCGCCATAGCTGGAAATACGCCAGCCACTGCCTGCTCAATGCAACCACTATCTGAATACGGCGCAGTCAGCAGCAAGCTGCACAGCGCCGTCGGAGCCGCCAGACCACTAGCGGCGAATGATCAGCCCTTGGCGAGCGACGCGGGTCAATTGCTTGATGACTTCAGCTGCGTGCTCGGCACTGGGTGCCGGAATGACTGCCAGATCAAAGCTGTCACTGGCAAAACGTGCCAGGGACTCGCCCTCTTCGACGAACTGGATCAGAAATGCCGCCGGGCCCGCGGAACGCCGCGGCCAGCCATCGAGATAACGCAACAGGGTGGGTTGGTGCTTGCCGCCAAGAAGGATTTTCGGGTTGCGCTGGGAAAGACTCGACGTGAGCGGCGCAAGACGTACAAGGGGGCGTGGTGCATTCATCGTATGTGTCTCTGCCTCTGGTTTCTGCCGGGCAGGTGAGAGGCAACACCAAACCAGCGCTTTAGCGGTATTTCGAAGCTTGCCTGCAGCTTCTAACGATGGTCTTTCGACTCACCTGGCGCCCCGCAAGTAGCTGTTTAAATCGGCGCATGAGCAGCATCCTAGAGAAGCCGGCCGGTCAGTGTCAAGATTTCGCAGCAACGAAAAAGGCCTGCATCGGCAGGCCTTGGAATTTTTCCTAAGGGTTGATCCAGAGCGTTCGAAGGCCACCAGCGATGGATGGATCAAGCCCAAGGATTACTTGGCGATCGTTGCATCCAGCGACAGTTTGCCGGCACCTTCAAACAGCACCGCAAGAGTCCCGCCCAGCAACGCCAGGGCGAATTCATAGCCGTTGTTGGCCATGAACAGACCGTTGCCGATATGCACCGAAAAGATTGCCACCAACAAGGTGAACGACAGGCCCAGGGCAGCAGGACGCGCCAACAAGCCAATGATCAGCGCCAGCCCCGCGAAGAACTCGGTACCACCGGCCAGCAACGCCATCAGATACCCCGGCGCCAGGCCGATGCTCTCCATCCACTGAGCCGTCCCCGCCAGGCCGCCACCACCGAACCAGCCAAAGAGTTTTTGCGCACCGTGTGCAGCAAAGATGATGCCGACGAAAATCCGCAAAACGGTCAAGCCATAACCGGCGCGAGTGCTCAGTACGTTTTTGATCAGTGTGCTCATGCTGTGTAGTCCTGTGTAAGACGGGGAAGTTGGTCGCCATACTAATCAGTTTTTATCATGTTAAAAGCGGAATAATTCCGAGATAACAATCAGTATTTTCGATTATTTTCGAGACACAACTTTTCGCTCCCGAGGCTCCAGCGAGTCCCGTTCACGATCGAAGGCCAGATAGTATTTGTTGACGCTATTAACATAGCTGACCGCGCCCATACCCACCTGCTCCATGGCGATCCGCTCCACCTGGAAAAACCACTGATTGGGATTGAGCCCTCGACGCCGGGCTTCGCTGCGCATGCCCTGCACCCGTTCCGGTCCCATGTTGTAAGCGGCCAGGACAAAAGCCATTCGCTCACGTTCGTTGAGCTTGGGACTGGCAAAGAACTTGCGACGAATCATCGCCAGGTACTTGGCTCCCGCCTGCACATTGCTATCGAGGGACTGGATATTGTTGACCCCGACCCGCTGCGCCGCCGAGGGCGTGATCTGCATCAGTCCGGTGGGGCCGCTACCGCTCCTGGCGCTGGGTTGCAGAGCCGACTCCTTGAAAGCCAGAGCCGCCAGATTCAGCCAGTCCATGCCTTGTTCCCCGGCATGCTTCTGCAACACCGGGCGCAGTTTCTCCAGGCGCTGGCGATCAGCTTGGGCCAGGGGGTAATGCACCTGATACTGACGCCGATAGATGCGCAGGAACGCCACATCCTGATCCGCCGGG
This sequence comes from Pseudomonas sp. TKO26, assembly GCF_003225665.1. Lineage (NCBI taxonomy): Bacteria > Pseudomonadati > Pseudomonadota > Gammaproteobacteria > Pseudomonadales > Pseudomonadaceae > Pseudomonas > Pseudomonas sp. TKO26. The sequence goes on along the minus strand of NZ_QKLN01000037.1, from coordinate 224,306 downwards.
GTCTTGTAGCTCTTGAGAAAACGATCGATGCTGGCCCGCAGCATCGACGCATCGCGCCGCACAAACCAGTGCTCCTCGCCCGGTTCGCTGATTTTCAATTGCCGATCGAAACGCAGCTTGGGCAGGATCTTGCTCCAGCGCTCGGCAATCGGCTGCTCGACGATGGTCAGGTGAAAGATTCCCCCCTGGACCATCTCCAGCACGTCCTCCACCGCCAGACTCGGGTCCACCCACTCGACCTTGATCGGCGCCAGCTTGCGCAACGCCAGTCGCTGATTGATCTGACTCACCGCCTCGCCGGCGGCACTGCCGGTGGTCAGGGTCAGCGTCTTGCCGGACAGCTGTTCGATCCGCGTGTAGCGACGCTCGCCCTTGATGCCCACCAACAGCAACGGAACATTGCTGACAATGGGATCGCTGGAACTGACCGCATGGCCCGGCAGAGCCTCCAGCAACTCCCCGGGCGCCACCAGATCACCCTCTCCACGCTGCAAAGCGCCCAGCAACTGATCCTTGGCCTTGGGAATGATCTTGAAGCTGATCTCCTGACCATCGCGGGCATGACCATTGAGGTATTGCTCGAATGCACGCAAGCGATGGTATTCGACACCAATGGCCTGCCCCTGGACCTCACCGGAACTGTTGCGGCTCTGATTGACCAGCACCCGCAGCACGCGACTGCTGCGGATCTCTGCCAGATCTCGGACCTTGCCGGACGCCAGAGTTTCCGGCGGTCCGGCCAGACGGGCCAGCGCCGGCAAGGGCAGCAGCAACGACAGACACAGCGCGAGCAAGATCGAGGGTCGGGTCATCCGTTCTCCGCAGGACATACTGTTCAACCCTTCGTCGTTTTTTGAAGGATTGATCGACAGAAACAGAGCGCCTTGAGCGCTGGCAAGGTGCGAAAGAGCAGCGAAACGGCAGCAAAACACCTGGCCGCAGCGTGCTTCTGGCAGCAAAAGACAGCGTTAACTCGTTGTAGTTCTTGGCTTTTCTTATAAATTTGCAGCTCTGATATGCTTTCGGGCCGCAGGCGGAGATAGCACCATGCAACTCATCGATATCGGCGTCAACCTGACCAATCCCTGTTTTGCCGAAAAACACCAAGCCGTTCTCAATCGCGCCTATGAGGCCGGGGTCTGTCAATTGATCCTCACCGGAACCAGCGTCGATGGCAGTGAACAGGCCCTGGAACTGTGCCAACAACTGGATGCCGACGGGCAAAGACTGTTCGCCACTGCGGGCCTGCACCCTCACTCTGCCAGCGACTGGAATGCCGACAGTCCACGGCGCTTGCGCGCCCTGCTCAGCGAGCCACGGATCCGGGCGGTGGGCGAATGCGGGCTGGACTTCAACCGCGACTTCTCCCCTCGCCCGCAGCAGGAAAAGGTCCTGGAAGAGCACCTGGCCCTGGCGGCCGAACTGCAACTGCCGGTATTCCTCCATGAGCGCGACGCCAACCAGCGTCTGCTGGACATTCTGCGAGACTTTCGTGACCGATTGCCGGCAGCCGTGGTGCATTGCTTTACCGGCGAGCAACGAGCGCTGTTCAGCTACCTCGATCTGGACCTGCATATCGGCATCACCGGCTGGATTTGTGACGAACGCCGGGGCACCCACCTGCACCCACTGGTGCGCAATATCCCCCGGGGACGCCTGATGCTGGAAAGCGACGCCCCTTACCTGCTTCCCCGCACCCTGCGGCCGAAACCGAAAAATGGCCGTAACGAACCGGCCTACCTGACAGAAGTCCTGCGGGAAGTGGCTCTGCACCGGAACGAAACACCGCAAGACCTGGCCAGCCACAGCACGGCCTGCTCCAGAGCCTTTTTCAACTTGCCAGAAATTGCTTGACCCATATCAAGATTTTTCCGAGATCATAGCGGCACAATACTGGCACCTTGCCAATACTGTTTCGCTCAATCAGAGAAGACCTTCTATGGGTGCCTGGCTTAGCAATATCTCGCTGAAATACAAATTCTGGGCGGTCAATGCAGTCGCCTTCGTCACCACCCTGTTATTGGTGCTGTACGCGGTGCAACTTGAGCAGCAGGCCCGTAGCCAGGCCGCCCAGGCCGCAGCCCGCAGCCAGGCCCATCTGCTCAATGCCTGGCCTGCGGGACAGCCCTTGCCCACGGACGAGAACCTGCTGTCCTTCGCCCAGGGCCAGACTCCCAGCCTCAACCAACAGGCCTTGCCCGAACTGAACGGCGCCAACGGCTGGGTCGAAATCAATCACATGCCGCTTTTCGGCGACAACCCGTTGCTGGGCGCCGAGGTCATCAGCCGCGCCAATGGCCAGCAGGTTGCCGTACTGGCTCACGCACCGAGCATGGCCCAGGTCTTCAGCGATCGCTTCACCCACTATGCCGTCGCCGTCTTCATCCTGATGTTCGCCATGCTTTGCGCCTCGCAGTTGCTGATCCGCTTTCTCCTCAGCCAGCTCAACACCCTCAAGGATGTGATGCTGCACGTGGAGAAAACCGGCGACCTGTCGGCCCGGGTGCCGCTGTCCTGCAAGGACGAAGTCGGCCAGATGGCCAGCGCCTTCAATGCCATGCAGGCCGGTTACCAGCGGGTGGTGAACACCGTGGCCAGCACCGCGCGCCAGCTGGATCAGGGCGCCGCGCGCCTGGCCTCGAGCATGAACGATGTACGTCACGGCATGCTCGGCCAGCAAAGTGAAACCGATCAGGCCGCCACTGCCATCAACGAAATGTCCGCCACCGTCTTCCACATCGCCCAGCACGCCGGCGCCACCCGCGACCTGTCCCAGACCGCCGACACTTTGGCCGGCACCGGCCATGAAGTGGTCGGCCGGGTGCAGAAGTCCATTGCCGGGCTCTCCAACGGCGTGCAGCAAACCGCCGAGATGATTCAAAAACTCGCGGAGGACAGCCAGAAGATCAACGGCGTGGTCAACGTGATCCACAGCATCGCCGAACAGACCAACCTGTTGGCACTCAACGCCGCCATCGAAGCCGCCAGAGCCGGCGAAATGGGCCGCGGCTTTGCCGTGGTGGCCGACGAGGTGCGCAATCTGGCCAAACGCGTGCAGTCTTCCACCGACGAGATCACCGGCATGGTCGCGGCCTTGCAGGCAGGAACCCGGGACGCCGTGGACTTCATGCAGGAGAGCTCGTTCAAGGCCGACGACTGCGTGCAGCAGGCCCAGGAAGCCGGGGCGGCTCTGGCGGAGATCACCGGCGCCGTGGCGCAGATGCGTGAAAGCAACACGCAGATCGCCGTAGCCGCAGAACAACAAAGCCAGGTGGCCGAAGAAATGAACCGGGCGGTGGTGAGCATCCGCGACGTCACCGAAAACACCGTGCAACAGACCGTGGCCTCCGCCACCACCAGCAGTGAACTGGCGACCCTGGCCGGCGAACTGAGCAAGGCCATCGGCCAACTGAAACTCTGATCCCCTGTACATTGCCTGCTGGCTATCGCCACGATAGCCAGCCTTGATTCGCCCTCTCCCTACCCTGCCCCTATTCTTGGTTCACGAGTTTTCAAGAACTGAGGATGATCACCATGGGCAAACGTCACCCCAACCTTCCGGCCTGGCAATGGCGCGTCTACCCGCAGAGCCATCAGCACCCGACCAATCTGGTGTTGCACCTGATTGCCGTACCGCTGTTCATCGTCGGTTTTCTGCTGATCGTCTCGGGTGTGTTTTCCCTGAGCTTCCTGAGCCTGGCCATCGGCCTGATCGGCGTGCTGGCCGCCCTGGGCCTGCAACGCCACGGCCATAGCCTGGAAGCCCACGCCGTCGAGCCGTTCACTGATCGCCAGGACGCCGTGCAACGCCTGCTGGTGGAACAATTCCTGACGTTCCCGCGCTTTGTCCTGAGCGGTGCCTGGTGGCGGGCCTGGTTGCAACGCCACCGGCACTGAGGCCTCAGGCGAAGATGGTTACCGTCTGCCGGCTCAGAGCGATCAGTTGTCCTTCGGCACTCCAGAGTGCCGCCGCAGCGTGGCCGTAACCGTCGCGGGCATGTTCGGTTTCCACCCGGTACTTGCACCAGTCCAGGGTGCTGACTGACAGCAGCGGCTGCACGAACTCGATGGTCCAGGTCAGGGTGCTGCCGGCGGCCGGCTTGCTCAGGTGCGGCAACAAGGCCGGCGGCCAGGCATCCACCAGCGCCAGGATGTGCGCCTCGGTCACGGGCTCTTCCTTGACCTCCCCGCGCAAACGCACCCAGCCGCCCATGTCCCGGGAATGGTTGCCGGTAAAGGGCAGGCCGCCAATGCTCCAGCGCATCGCCAGATGGCGCATGAACTCCGGCGTCACGCCCTTGATGTAGGGCAGCTCCTGGCAGTCATCCCAGTGTTTCATCTCGGGCGCCGGCTCGGCGTCTACCGTCACTGCAGACTCGCGTGAAGCGCCAAAGCTGCCCTGCACCAGGGTCACCACCTGGCCTTGCTGCATCACCCGTCCCAATACCTGGCTGACCGCCTTGCCTTCACGCAGGACATCCACTTCAAAACTGACCGGTACGTCCGGCGCCACAGGGCCGACAAAAGTCACCGCCAAAGAACGTACCGGGCGGTCCGCCGGAACCTTGGCGCGCATCGCTTCGTACTGCAGGGCGACCACCAGGCCACCGAAACTGGCGCGACCTTGAGCCCACTCTGCCGGAATGGTCAGCGCCTGGGGCTGGCTGCGAACGGCTTCGAGCAAATCATAGAAACGCATGAAAACCTCGGGGGCAAAAAAAGACTCAGGGATCTTAACCAGCGCTTTAGAGCCGCACAGCCACTATTCCGGCCAAAGCAGCGGACAGATAAGCCGCACCACCACAATCACTTTCGCCAGCAATCGTCGTACAACCGATCCAGCACCTGGTCAGCGGCGGTTTCGGCCTTGAGCATGGTTCGACGCCAGACGGCGACACAGGGCAACAGATCCGCTTGCTGCTCGGCCTGAGCCAGCCACTGCCAGCAGTCATGCCAATCCCCCAAGGCGCCTTGGGCAGCCTTGAGACGTTTCATCGCCAGCGCCGGCAGACGATCGAGCTCGGGATAGGCATCGGCCGCGTAGCGCACACGCTTGATCAACAGCCGCAAACGATGGCGATCGTGAGCGGGGTCCTGCAGCGCCTTGCCCAGGGCTTTCCACTGCTTGGCCAGGCGCTTCTCAATCCGCACGCGCAAACCTCGGAGCAACCCCTGGCGCTGGCAAGCCCGCAGGAATCGCGGAAACGCATCCAGTACCAGGAACAGCTGGGCCAGCTGTGGCCCACCGGCCACTGCCGCATACTCCCGGCGCAACTGGGCGGTGCGCCGCTCGGCGGCAACGTGCTGGCCATGCTGGTGCAGATAAGCCGCCAGTACTTCACGATCACGCATCGGCGTTGTCAGTTGCCCGACCGCGCCGGCAGCAGCCTCCAACTGCTCGACACCGGGCAAGCCGCGCAACGGGCGCAACAGGCTGCGCAAGCGGCGCACGGTGATGCGCAAGTCGTGCAGCGCCTCGGCATCCGTGGCAGCCGCCATGCGCGCCTGACAAGCCAGCAAGCTCACTTCCAGGCTCAGGATCTGAACCACCAATCGATCAACCAAGGCAGACATCACGGGTTCCCCAATACGACGTGCAAGCCTGAATTCGGCTTATTCAGCTCAAGAATTAAAACGAGGGCCCGTGACCGGCATTGCGCCCGGTCACGGGCCCACGCTATGAGGGTTGCAGCTTCAGCGTAGCGTCTGGTGCGGATCAGCGCCCGGCACGCGACTCACGAATGTAGAAGCGCGCCTTCTCGGCTTTCTTGGTGCAACCTTCAAAGGCTTCGAATTGCTGCTGGGTCTTGGCGCCGGTCAGCAGGGACAGGGCCTTGGAATAACTCACGGTGCCCGCGAACCCTTCGGCCTTGGCCAGGTCCAGCTCATGCCAGGCGGCGTCCAGCTGAGTGCCGCAACTGTCGCGGTAGGCGGTCTTGCCCGCGCAACCGGTCAGAACCAATGCAATCAGGGGCAAACAGATCCAGGCTTTCATCAATGACACCTCGGGAAATAAGAAACAGTCGTACAGGTTAAGACGATGGCAGCTGCAAAAAGTGCCTGGCTCGACCTTTGGAAAATATAGCCGCGGGAGCATAGCGCCACTGCCCCATAGCCCCTAGGAAAAATACTGATGCATGCCGCTGGCGCATCGGCAATTGAACCCTGGGGCGCTATGGGTGCATTGTTGCAGCCTGTTTGGCGAAGGGACGAATCATGAACAAACGTGTGGCATTGGTCCTCGGCTCAGGAGGCGCGCGCGGGTATGCCCATATCGGGGTCATCGAGGAGATCGAAAGACGCGGGTATGACATTGCCTGCATCGCCGGTTGCTCGATGGGCGCGGTGGTGGGCGGCATCTACGCGGCGGGCAAGCTCGCCGAATACCGGGAATGGATCGAAAGCCTGGACTACCTCGATGTGCTGCGCCTGGTGGACGTGAGCTTCCGCCTGGGGGCGATTCGCGGCGAAAAGGTCTTCGGCCAGATCCGCAAGATCGTCGGTGACATCAACATCGAAGACCTGCGCATTCCCTACACCGCCGTGGCCACCGACCTCACCAACCAACAGGAAATCTGGTTCCAGGAGGGCTGCCTGCATCAGGCCATGCGCGCCTCGGCAGCCATACCCAGCCTGTTCACTCCAGTGATGCAAGGCAACCGCATGCTGGTGGACGGCGGCCTGCTCAACCCGCTGCCGATCGTACCGGTGGTGTCCAGTCACTGCGACCTGATCATCGCGGTCAACCTCAACTCCACCAACCAGCGCCACTACCAGTTGCCGGTGATCCAGCGCCCGCCGGCGTTCAAGAGCCGCTTCGACAGCCTGATCAATTCCCTGGGCTCGCACTTGCCATTTCGCCGCAAGCAGGCCGAGCAACTGTTGCTGCTCGAACAGGAAGCCTTCAAGAGCGAAGCGGCCGAGATCAATCCCTGGGTCGAAGGCGCCGAGCCGGAGGCCCAGCAACCGGCTGCCGCCCCGGAAACCGAAGGCGCGCCCAAGTCCGCCAGTGGTTCATTCATCATCGACAACGTCGGCCCGGCATCGCTGCTGGACCTGGTGAACCAGAGCTTCGAGGTGATGCAGACCTCACTGGCGCAGTACAAGATTGCCGGCTACCCGCCGGACATCCTGATCAACGTGCCCAAGCGCGTGTGCCGCTTCTTCGAGTTCTACAAGGCGCCGGAACTGATCGCCCTGGGTCGGGAAATCGCCAGCGACACCCTGGACCGCTACGAACTTGAACAGCGCTGAGCCTGCAAGACCTGAGCCTGGCAGCTCAGCAATCACCGCCCAACAGCCGGTAGCCCACTCCCGCCTCGGTCACGATGAAACGAGGCCGGGTCGGGTCGTCCGCCAGTTTCTGCCGCAGATGCCCGACCACGATCCGCAGGTAGTGGCTGTCCTCGGTGTGGGTCGGTCCCCAGATGTCCTTGAGCAACTGCTGCTGGGTGATCACCCGCCCGGGATGCCGCGCCAACTGCGCCAGCACGGCGTACTCCTTGCGGGTCAGCGCCACTTCAAGACCGTCCAGAAGCACCCGGCGATAGGCCAGGTCCACCGTCAGCGGCCCCACCTGCAAGGCCGCTTCCTGCACCTCGCCGGCGGGCGCCTGGCGCAACAGCGCGCGGATGCGCGCCAGGAACTCCTGGATGCCGAAGGGTTTGGTCACATAGTCATTGGCGCCGCCATCCAGGGCTTCGACCTTCTGTACTTCGCTGGCGCGCACCGAAAGCACCAGCACCGGCACCGTCGACCACTCGCGAAACTCGCGCAGGACCTGCTGGCCATCCATGTCCGGCAGCCCCAGATCGAGCACCAACAGGTCCGGTTTGTTCAGCGCCGCGTGGGCCAGGCCTTCGGCACCGGTTCCGGCTTCAATCACTTTGTATCCTTGTGACGCCAGGCTGATGCGCAGGAACTTGCGGATCTGCGGCTCGTCGTCGATGACCAGGATGGTCGCGGTCTGGCTCATGGGTTCAATTCAAGGCAAATAAGAGGCAAAAGAGTAGCGCACGCCCCGCCACATCCAAATGGCATTCGCACGCGCTGGCAGCATTGCGGATCACGGCTCGTCACACATCGTTCTCCAGCTCCGGCTGGGCCTGCAGCGGCAGGTGCAAGGTGATGCAAGTCCCCTGGCCGTCGATGCCTTCGGCGACGCTGATATGCCCGCCATGGGCGCCGACCATGCCCTGGCAGATCGCCAGCCCCAGGCCCGTGCCCTGTCCGCCACGGTCGCCGCGGGCGGAGGTGTAGAACATGTCGAAGATCTTCGCCCGCTCCTCCTCGGGAATCCCCGGCCCCTCGTCGCTGACGGCAAAGCTCAACTCACCCTCAGCGACACTGACTTTCAGTTGCAAACGCCCTTGGGGCGGCGAGAAGCGTGTGGCGTTTTCCAGGACATTGACCAGTGCCTGCTCGATCAGGGCCGCATGGACATAGAGCAGCGGCAGGTCCGGCGGCAACTCGGTGCTCACCCGCAACGGCGCCAGCACCACCCGCAGACGGTTCAGGGCGCTGCCGACTATGTCCCCCGGCGCCACCCAGTCCCGGGCCAGCTTCAACGCACCATGTCCAAGCCGGGTCATGTCCAGCAGGTTCTGGATGTAGCGATCCAGGCGCTCGGCTTCATCGCGCGTGCCTTCGAGCAATTCGCGCCGATCTTCCAGTGGGATCGCCTCCCCCAGCGCCAGCAGACTGTCGATACTGCCGCGCATCGACGTCAGCGGTGTACGCAAGTCGTGGGACACCGAGGCCAGCAAAGCACTGCGCAACTGTTCGGTTTCGCCGTGCAGGCGCGCCGCCTCCAGGTCCTCGGCCAGACGCGCCCGGGCCAGGGCCTGGGCCAGGGGCTGGCTGAGGGCCGTGAGCAGGCGCCGGCGCTGACCGCTGAATTCCTCGCCTTCCCTGGGGCACACTCCCAACAGCCCCAGGGGACCGTCGTCCACCGAGAGCGGCCACCACCACCAGCGTCCGAATGGCAGAGTCCCGGTGCCCAGGCCCGCCGGTTGATCATGCTGCCAGGCCCAGTCCGCCGCGGCCCGCTCGGCCTCGGAAAACTGCAGCGAACCACCGGTCTCGACTTTCCAGCCGCCCTGCCCGTCGCGATTGAGCAGGCAGATGCGCAACTCATCGCGACCGTGCAGGTGCTGGGCTGCGGCGCTGATCACTGCCTGCCGATCGGTAGCGGCGGTGAGCTTGCGCGACAGATCGAGCAACTCCCCGGTTTCCTCCTGGGTTTCTCGCAACGCCTGCAACTGCCGCCGCTGGCGCGCCGCCAGGTTGCCGGTGAGCGCCGCCATCAGCAGGAAGAACAACAGGGTCAGCACATCCTCTTCACGCTGGATGGCGAACGAGAAACTGGGCGGGATAAACAGAAAGTCATAAGCCAGAAACGACAGCGCGGCGCAGGCCAGGGCCGGCCCCAGGCTGCTGCGCACCGCCACCAGCAGGACTGCGGCGAGAAACACCAGCGAGATGTTCGGCAACGGCAGGACACTGGCCACACCCCAGGCCAGGGCGCTGGCCAGAACAGTCGCCAACAGCGCCAGGCCATAGTCGAACCACTGCAGGGAATGCTGGTTGCGCAAACCCGGCTGATGCGGCAGGGGATCGCTGTCCAGGACATTGATCTCCAGGCCCTCGGCGTTACGCAACAGGCGCGCCGCCAGGCCGCCGCCAAACCAGCGCCGACGCCAGCGACGACTGGACTGCCCCACCAGCAGCAAGCTGGCACGCCGTTCGGCGGCGTGCTGGATCAAGGTCTTGGCCACCTCGCCGGCCCGCAGCAGCACCACCTCCCCGCCCAGGCGCTCAGCCAGTTGCTGCGCCGCCTGCAAACGCAGGCGCGATTGCTCGTCCTGCAGCCGGCCATTGTCCACATGCACCAGGCTCCAGGGCAGGTGCCGACGCTGGGCCACGCGACTGGCATGGCGCACCAGGCGCTCGGCCTGGGCATCGCCATCAATGCCCACCAGCAAACGCCCGCGCACCGCCGGCGCCGCCTGGCCGAGCTGGCGATAGCCCAGGGCCAGGTCGTTATCCACCTGGGCCGCAGCGGTCTGCATCGCTAACTCGCGCAGGGCGGTGAGATTGGTCTGGGTAAAAAACGCATCGATGGCCGCCCGCGCCTGCTCCGGCACATAGACCTTGCCGTCCCGCAGGCGCTCCAGCAGCTCGCGTGGCGGCAGGTCAACCAGCAGCAGTTCATAGGCTTCCTGCAGCACCCAGTCGGGCAGGGTTTCACGCACCTGGACCCCGGTGATGCCGCGGACCTGATCATTCAGGCTTTCCAGGTGCTGGACATTGACCGTGGTGAACACGTCGATGCCGGCCGCCAGCAGTTCCTGAATATCCTGCCAGCGCTTGGCGTGCCGACTGCCGGGGGCATTGCTGTGGGCCAGTTCATCCACCAGCACCAGCTTGGGCTTGGCTTTGAGCAGGCCGTCCAGGTCCATTTCCTCGAGCATCACCCCGCGGTATTCCGAACGCACCAGGGGCTGCTGCGGCAAGCCGGCCAGCAGCGCCTCGGTCTCGGCGCGGCCGTGGGTTTCCACCACCCCGGCGAGCACCTTGACCCCTTGGCGCAGTTGCGTGTGGGCAGCCTGGAGCATGGCGTAGGTCTTGCCGACGCCGGGAGCGGCACCGAGAAAGACCTTGAGCCGGCCACGACCGTCGCGGGGCAGTTCAGCGAGCAGCGCATCGGCGCGACCGGAATCACTCATGGGGTATCTCTCTGCAACGAAACATTCAATTCACCAGGCACTCTAGGCGCTGCCACGGGCGCCGGCGCTTACAACTGGTCCAGGGCTTGATTCAGGGTCAGCACGTTGACCACCGGCGGCCCCACCAGGGGCCGCTGGGTATGTGCCGCCACCAGTGCCCGCAGCTTGTCCGCCGGCAGATTGCGCGCCGCCGCGACCCGCGCCAGTTGATAGTCAATTGCCTCGGGTGGCAAGTGCGGATCAAGGCCGCTGCCCGAGGTGGTGAGCAGGGCCAGAGGCACTGGACCCTGACCCGGAACCTGGAGCTTGTGGGCATCGTCGATCACCCGCGTGGCCAGGGCCGGGTTGCTCGGCGCCAGGTTGCTGGCAGAGCTGGATACCGTGGCAAAGGCCCCCGCCGAAGGGCGCGGATGGAACCAGGCATCGCCGACAAAATCCTGGGCGATCAGGGCCGAGCCCCGCACCTTGCCCTCGGCATCACGCACCAGGCTGCCGTTGGCCTGGTCCGGGAAAGCCACCTGGGCCACTCCAGTGACCACCAGCGGATAAGCCACACCGGTGATCAGAGTCATCAACACCATCAGGCTCAAGGCCGGACGCAATACGCTAGTCATTTCTCATTCCTCGATTCATTCGGTCGCATGTAGGAGCCGGCTGGCCGGCGATCAGGCCGCAAACCTTGCTGCGTCCTGCGCCGGCCAGCGACGGCCTACACCAGGTGCAGCGCAGTCAGCAGCATGTCGATCAGCTTGATCCCGACAAAGGGCACCACTATCCCGCCCACGCCGTAGATCAGCAGGTTGCGTCGCAGCAGGTGGGCGGCGCTGGCCGCTTGGACCCGCACGCCACGCAGCGCCAGGGGGATCAACACCACGATGATCAGGGCGTTGAACACGATCGCCGAGAGGATCGCGCTCTGCGGGCTGGTCAGTTGCATGATGTTGAGCACGCCCAGCTGTGGATAAATCGCCGCGAACAACGCCGGCAGAATGGCAAAGTACTTGGCCACGTCGTTGGCAATCGAGAAGGTGGTCAAGGCGCCACGGGTCACCAGCAACTCCTTGCCGATCTGCACCACGTCCAGCAGCTTGGTCGGATCGCTGTCCAGGTCGACCATGTTGGCCGCCTCGCGGGCCGCCTGGGTGCCGTCGTTCATCGCCATGCCGACATCGGCCTGGGCCAGTGCCGGGGCATCGTTGGCGCCGTCGCCGCACATGGCCACCAGACGCCCGTCGTTCTGCTCATGACGGATGCGTGCCAGTTTCTTTTCCGGCGTGGCCTCGGCCAGCACATCATCGACTCCGGCCTCCGCCGCGATGGCGGCGGCGGTCAGCGGGTTGTCGCCGGTGACCATGACGGTGCGGATCCCCAGCTTGCGCAACTCGGCGAAACGCTCGCGGATGCCGGGCTTGACCACATCCTTGAGGTGGATGGCGCCGAGCATCCGCCCTTCGCCACAGACCAGCAGCGGCGTGCCGCCGCTCTGGGCGATCTTGTCGATCTCCCGGGACAGCGCCGGGGCCAGGTCGCGGCGCTCAAGGCCGACGAAGCTCAGTACCGAATCCACCGCGCCCTTGCGATAGATCCGCCCCTGGTAGTCGACGCCGGAGAGGCGGGTTTCCGCACTGAAGGGGACGGCGGTCAACGCATCACTGGCCGGCTCGGGCTGTGGATAAAGTTCACGCAGGTACTCGACGATGGATTTGCCTTCGGCGGTGTCGTCCGCCAGGGAGGCCAGCAAGGCCGCCTCCGCCAGTTCCCGGGCGTTGACCCCGGGAGCCGGGTGGATGGCGCTGCAACGACGGTTGCCGAAGGTGATGGTGCCGGTCTTGTCCAGCAACAGCACGTGCACGTCCCCTGCCGCTTCCACCGCGCGACCGGATTTGGCGATCACGTTCAGGCGCACCAGTCGGTCCATCCCGGCGATCCCGATCGCCGACAGCAGGCCGCCAATGGTGGTGGGGATCAGGGTCACCAGCAACGCCACCAGGAACACCAGCGGCAGGCTGCCATTGGCGAAGTGAGCGAAGGGCTGCAGGGTCACCACCACCAGCAGGAAAATCAGGGTCAGGCCGATCAGCAGGATGTCCAGCGCCACTTCATTGGGCGTCTTCTGCCGCTTGGCGCCCTCCACCAGGGCGATCATGCGATCCAGGGTCGACTCTCCGGGGTTGCTGGTGATGCGCACCAGCAGCCAGTCGGAAACCAACCGGGTATTGCCGGTCACCGCCGAACGATCACCTCCGGATTCGCGGATCACCGGCGCCGACTCACCGGTAATCGCCGCCTCGTTGACCGCGGCGATGCCCTCGATCACTTCACCGTCCCCCGGGATCATTTCCCCGGCTTCGACGCGAACCACATCGCCTTTGCGCAGCTGAGCCGCCGGCACCAGCTGATAACCGCCGTCGGCGCTCCGGCGCCGGGCGCTCAAGCCCTCGCTGCCGGCCTTGAGGCTGTCGGCGCGAGCCTTGCCCCGGCCTTCGGCCAGGGCTTCGGCGAAGTTGGCAAACAGCACCGTGAACCACAGCCAGAGGGCGATCTGGGCGGCAACGAAAGTCGGCACCGCAGTGTCCGGCACGAAACACAGCACGGTGGTCAGGATCGCCGTCAACTCCACCACCAGCATCACCGGCGAGCGCTGCAACTGGCGCGGATCGAGCTTGACGAAGGCCTGGATCAGCGCCGGACGCCATAGGGCCGAGATTGCGGTACTCGACGCCTCGGCCTTGGCCGGCTTGGTCTTGGCGAGCGCATCGGCCGCCTTGTTCGAGGCAGGAACATGCATATTCATCATCAGGTCCTCAGAAGCCCAGGCTCAGGTGTTCGGCGATCGGGCCCAGCGCCAGGGTCGGCAGGAAGGTCAGGCCCCCTACCAGCAAAATGGTCACGGTCAGCAAGGCCACGAACAACGGGCCATGGGTGGGGAAGCTGTTCAGGCCGATGGGCGCGGTTTTCTTCAAGCCCAGGCTGCCGGCCAGGGCCAGCACCGGCAGGATGTAGCCGAAACGACCGATCAGCATGCCCAGTCCCAGCATCAGATTGTGGAACGGGGTATTGGCGCTGAAGCCACCGAACGCCGAACCGTTGTTGGCGCTGGCCGAGGTGTAGGCGTACAGCAACTGGCTGAAGCCGTGGGGCCCCGGGTTGCTGATGGCAGCGGCCGGGCCCGGCAGGCTGGCGGCCAAGGCGCCCAGGACCAGCACGCCAATCGGCATCACCATCAGGGTCACCACCAGCAGTTGCACTTCCTTGGCCTGGAGCTTCTTGCCCAGGTACTCCGGAGTGCGGCCGATCATCAATCCCGCCAGGAACACCGCGATCAGCACGTTCAGCAGCATGCCGTAGAGACCAGCCCCCACGCCGCCGAAGATCACTTCGCCGACCATCATGTTGATCAGCGCCACCATGCCACTGAGCGGGTTGAGGCTGTCATGCATGCCGTTTACCGAGCCATTGGAGGCTGCGGTGGTGGTCACCGACCAGAGCACCGTGGCGGTGGTGCCGAAGCGTGCCTCCTTGCCTTCCAGAGGGGCGGTCTGTTCTACCGCTGCGTTCTGCAACGCCGGGTTGGGCTGGTACTCGGCCCACAGCGAGGTGGCGCCGCCGATCAGGAACAGGGCGAACATGCAGGCGATGATGGCGCGGCTCTGGCGCAGGTCCTTGACGTAATGGCCGAAGGTAAAGACCAGGGCCACCGGAATCAGGATGATCGACACCAGCTCCAGCAGGTTGCTCCAGGCGCTGGGGTTCTCGAACGGATGGGCCGAATTGACACCGAAGAAGCCGCCGCCGTTGGTGCCCAGCTGCTTGATGGCGATCTGGCTGGCTGCCGGGCCCAGGGGGATCACCTGATCGTTGCCTTGCAGGGTCAGGGCGTCCACGTAATGGGCAAAGGTCTGAGGCACGCCTTGCCAGACCAGGAACAGGGCCAGCAGCAGGCACAGGGGCAGCAGGCCATAAAGGGTCGCGCGGGTCATGTCGACCCAGAAATTGCCCAGGGTGCGAACCGAACGCCGGCCGATGCCGCGGCACAGGGCAACCAGCACCGCCAGCCCGGTGGCCGCACTGACGAAGTTCTGCACGGTCAGGCCCACCATCTGACTGAGGTAGCTCAGGGAAGCTTCACCGCTGTAGGACTGCCAGTTGGTGTTGGTCATGAAACTGACCGCCGTATTGAACGCCAGGGTCCATTCCTGCCCAGGAAGATTCTGCGGGTTGAGCGGCAAGTGATCCTGGAACAGCAGGATGGCGAACAGCAGGACAAAGCCTGCAAGGTTGAACGCCAGCAGGGCCAGGGCGTATTTCTGCCAGCTCTGCTCCACTTGCGGGTCGACCCCGGAAACCCTGTAACAGGCACGCTCCACCGGCCCCAGGAGCGGCGTCAGCCAGGTGCGCTGGCCTTCCATGACCCGGTAGTAGAAACGTCCCAGCCAGGGCGCCGGCAACAGCACCAGGGCGAAAAAGGCCAGGATCAGCCAATAGTCATAACTGTGCATAACCGCAGCTCCTAGTTCCGGTCCGCGCGCAACAGCGCAACCAGTAGATAAACGAACAGGCCCACTGCCAGCAGCAGCGACACCGCGTCCAGAATGTTCATGGAATGTCTCCGAGGTACGGCGATTGCCGCGAATGCCGTCATTGTCCGCAGGGTCCCTGTAAAGGAACGAGAGCGACGGGGTGGGCAGCCCATAAAGAAAGCGTAAAGACTGGGTTGGCGCGCACGGTGGCAGGACGGGCCTGAGAGGCCAACAGCGGCCGCGCCCCAAAAAGAAGCGCGAGGACCGCGCGGGAGGCAGGGCATCAGCGGCGAAAAACCGGGAAATATCCTCGATACGACAGCTTTCCCGGCTTTACGACGCGGGTTGCCGGACTGGCATGGCTGCTGCAGCGGCCTGTCCCGAGCACTTTCAACCGTTCAGGGAGCCACCGATGAACACACAACTCAAACCCACCTTGGGCACGCTGCATTTATGGGGAATCGCGGTTGGCCTGGTGATTTCCGGAGAATATTTCGGCTGGAGCTATGGCTGGGGGGTAGCCGGGACCCTGGGCTTTTTGCTGACCTCCTTATTGGTCGCCACCATGTATACCTGCTTTATATTCAGTTTCACCGAACTGACCACCGCCATTCCCCATGCGGGAGGCCCGTTTGCCTATAGCCGTCGTGCCTTCGGCGAGAAAGGCGGCTTGATAGCCGGATTGGCCACCCTGATCGAGTTCGTCTTCGCCCCGCCGGCCATTGCCCTGGCGATTGGTGCCTATCTGAATGTGCAGTTTCCGGCGCTGGACCCCAAGCACGCCGCGGTGGGCGCTTACATCGTGTTCATGGGCCTGAACATTCTCGGGGTGAAACTGGCGGCCACCTTCGAACTGGTGGTCTGCGTACTGGCGGTGGCGGAGCTCCTGGTGTTCATGGGGGTGGTGGCCCCGGCCTTCAGCTTCAGCAACTTTGCCCTCAATGGCTGGGCCGGTGCCGACACCTTCGGAGCTCCGGCGATCGCCGGGATGTTCGCGGCAATTCCCTTCGCCATCTGGTTCTTCCTGGCCATCGAGGGCGCCGCCATGGCCGCCGAGGAAGCCAAGGATCCCAAGCGCACCATTCCCAAGGCCTACATCAGCGGCATTCTGACCCTGGTGCTGCTGGCCATGGGCGTCATGTTCTTCGCCGGCGGCGTGGGCGACTGGCGCACCCTGTCGAACATCAACGACCCCCTGCCCCAGGCAATGAAGGCGGTGGTCGGCGACAGTTCCGGCTGGCTGCACATGCTGGTGTGGATCGGTCTGTTTGGCCTGGTTGCCAGTTTTCACGGGATCATCCTCGGCTATTCGCGGCAGTTCTTCGCCCTGGCCCGGGCCGGTTACCTGCCCGCTTCCCTGGCCAGGCTGTCGCGCTTTCAAACACCGCACCGAGCGATCATCGCCGGCGGCCTGATCGGCATCGCCGCGATCTACAGCGACGGCCTGATCAACCTGGGGGGCATGACCCTGACGGCGGCGATGATCACCATGGCTGTGTTCGGCGCCATCGTGATGTACATCATGAGCATGCTCAGCCTGTTCAAACTACGTCGGGCCGAGCCGAACCTGCCACGCAGCTTTCGCGCTCCTGGCTATCCGCTGGTGCCGGGCATCGCCCTGGTCCTGGCCCTGGT
This sequence comes from Pseudomonas sp. TKO26, assembly GCF_003225665.1. NCBI lineage: Bacteria > Pseudomonadati > Pseudomonadota > Gammaproteobacteria > Pseudomonadales > Pseudomonadaceae > Pseudomonas > Pseudomonas sp. TKO26. The sequence continues at coordinate 207,424 of NZ_QKLN01000037.1, read as the reverse complement.
GTGCCTGGTCGCCATGGCCTGGTTCAACGCCCTGATCGGCCTGATCTTCCTTGCTTTCATGGTGCTGGGCTTTATCTACTTCCAACTCACCGCACAGCTGCGGGCCAATGCTCCGGCGGACGCCATGCTCACCGGGCTGTAGGCATCGGTCGCCTCTGGCCGGGGCAATAGGGCATACAATGGAACCCGTGCGACGTGCTTTAACTCAAAGCATTACAGGCTGTGCCGAGGACGAACCTTCGTCCTCGGGAACTGCCGTTCAAGGAGAGTCCTATGCCCTGGTATGCCTGGTTGATTCTGGTGGTTGCTATCGGTTCGATCGTCGGCGGCTTGATGCTGCTGCGCGACACCGCCAACAAGGTGGAGTTGACCGATGAGCAGCGTAAACGCGTGGCGCAGCGCAACGCGGAAATGGATGCCAAGGAAGCACGAGATCGTTAATCCCCAGCCCCTTCACCTACGGATGAAGGGGCTATTTCGTGCCCTACTGTTCCCATTCGGCCTTGGCGATATGCAAGCCGTGCAATCCTTTGTAGGCCGCGCGCTGCGGCTGGCTCCAGCCTTCGAGCAAGGCTTCGTCGAGGCGATATATCTCGACGCCCAGCGGCCGGCACACGCTCAAGGGATCCTGGGCGTCCGGGCCCCACATCGGTAGCGACAAATCACCGCCCGGGCAGGTCGACAACGCACACAGCAAGTCGATCTCGGCAAAGAACTCCAGATAATCGCCCTTCTGTGCCGGACAGGCCTTCATGAAGTACATGTCGTCATGATTCAGGCCGGTGCACTGAAAGATGTTCAAGACATCGTGCACGTCAAACTCGGTCAGCCCGTGGGGCAGAACCGCCCGGGTCAGGTTGGAGTGACAGTGGTGATGGAAGTCCTCGCCGGTGAGCATGCGGTTCACATAGGGATCACAACGGGTACCCAACAGGTCATGGAGGCGACCGCCGTGCTCATCAATGCCGTAATTCGCCAGGCTGTCATCGGTGATGGTGACCAGAGGCCGAAGAAAAGGCAGGTTCGACCAGAGTCGATCATGGGTACTGACGTGAGCCCCTTGCAACTGCCGGGTCCGGGCCGCCCATAGCCTTTCCCGCGGGTCGTTGGCATTCCAGACGTTGAAGTCTCCCACCTGCGGCCCTGCCGGAGTGGTGACGCGAAACACATGCCCGGCGGGAACCTTCCAGGCACGCCCGGTACGAATCGGCACTTCAAACTGCTCGACCAGCGTGCGCAGCTCACGGCTGTCGCGAATACGTTCATAGAACGCCGTGTCCACCTGCAGCGCCGAACCTTTACTGACCTGGTAAGCCGCCGGATAGTCTTTGTACATGGGTATCGCCCTCGCTCAGTAACGTCAGGATTGGCTGAACATGCTCAACAACAAACGCTCGGAGTCGTCCAGATACGTCTCCATGGCCTGGCCGGCGGAGGTTCTGTCCCCCTCTGCCAACCACTGGTAAATGATCCGGTCACGCATTAGCCAGGGTGCCTGAAACTGCGCTTCGTCCGGCGCGTTGCAAAACACCAGGCGCAACTGAGCGACTACATTGGTGAAGAACTCATCGAACAACGGTGAATCCAGCAGCCCCACCACATGCTGATGGAAGCGCAAACCATGGGTACCGACGGCGCGCCAGTCTTCACGTTCCCGTGCCAGATCGGCCGCTTCGATGGCATCGAGCATGCGGTCGGATTGCTGCCCACGCAGGGGGCGGGCGTTGGCGATTGCCTGCAACTCGAGAGTACGTCGTACCCGAAACAGGTCCCGTATATCGTCATGACCAAGACGGCGGACCACCACACCTTTATGCCGGACATATAGGGCCAGGCCCTCCTGCCCCAAACGATGCAGTGCTTCACGGATGGTGTTGCGAGAGGCGTTGTAACTGTTGACCAGCTCACTTTCCACCAGCGGCATGCCAGGCAGCAAGCGACCACCGATGATGTCTGCACGCAGTTCCACGGTGATCTGGTCCGCCAGGGATAAACCGTTGCTCATGGAAGCGCCTCTGGATTGTTCAACAACTTTTGATAAATCAACAAACAACTATCGTGCCAAATACTCCAGAGGTTCCGATCAGCAACACCTGTCAGAACGCTGTACATACAGATAATGCTTACAAGAAGGAGCGGCGTTGTCTGACCATCCTTGGTTAAAATGGCGCTCTAGATGTGGAGGTTTCTCAAATGCGTTATTCAGCAGACCATAAAGCCCAGACTCACCAACGCATTATCAAAGAAGCTTCGGAACGCTTTCGCCGTGATGGAATAGGTGCAACCGGGTTACAACCCCTGATGAAGGCCCTGGGTTTGACCCATGGCGGTTTCTACTCCCACTTCAAATCCAAGGACGAGTTGGTAGAGGAAGCACTCAGCTCAGCCGCCCGAGACCTGGATGCCCATTGCGCCACCTTGTTCGCACAAGCGCAGCCGCTGCAGGCGTTTATCGACAACTACCTGTCCGAATGGCACCGGACATCTCCCCATCTGGGCTGCCCGCTCCCGACCATGAGCGCGGAGCTCGGCCAACGTGGTCAACCCAACTCCATCACCGATGCAGTACTGAACACCAGGCTTGCGCAACTGGAAGGCACCCTTGAAGGCGATAACAAAGCGCAGCGCAGCCTGATGATCATGTCGACCCTGGTGGGTGCGCTGATGCTCTCGCGCAGCGTGGAAAACCCTGAATTGGCCGAGCAGATACTGGATGTTGTCGCTAATGGGCTGAAGGAGCAGGAGTGTAAGTAACACCGCCCGCTTCAGGTTCAACATGGCTTCGCCGCAGACTCACTTGCGAGCCAGAAGCCCTCAGACATGCCAGAGGCCGGCGAAAGTCCGGCCTCTGGTGATTACAGAATCAAATCAATTGACCTCGAGCTTGTCCCGATTGCGCTCCAGGATGGTCTTGCCAATCCCCTTGACCTCCAACAGCTCATCCACCGAAGCAAAAGGGCCGTTCTCTTCACGATAAGCAACAATCGCCTTGGCCTTGGCCTCGCCAATACCGAAGAGCTCGCGCTGGAGTACGGCCTGGTCAGCGGTATTGATATTGACCTTGCCACTTTGAGCAGTTGCCAACTCCACGATTTCGGCAGAGCTGGCCGGCGCTTTGACAAGAGGAGCCGCCTGAGTGGTAAGCGAAAGACTGGCCAGGAAGGCAAAGATCAGAGAGAGGAAATACGAGTTTTGCATAGTGACGCTCCATGACATCGAGTAAGGAAAGCAGCTTTTCCGAAGCTGCCTTCCAAACCTAGGTGATGCGGGAGGCAAGTCAAAGGTGGGAGAGTTACTGCGTATGTAGGCTCAAGGTTTGAGGCGGTGCTGCTGGTAAACCCAGTCGACAATATCGCCATCCGGTGTATAGCCACTCACCGTCTCACGGAGCAGCTGGCGAACCCTTGCATAATCATCCGCGTCCAGCGCAACAAGGAGCTCACTGAGCTTGGTCTTCAGCGACTCCCAAGGCAGATGGTCTTCATTGGCACTCATGATCATCGGATGCTGAGTAGCCACTACGTTGTCGCCAATCAGCAACTCTTCGTAAAGCTTTTCACCAGGACGCAGACCGGTAAACTCGATGGCGATATCCCCGTGGGGATTTTTTTCCGAGCGCACGCTCAGCCCGGAGAGATGAACCATCTTTTCTGCCAGCTCGACAATTTTTACTGGCTCGCCCATGTCCAACACAAAAACATCACCACCCTGCCCCATCGAACCCGCCTGAATAACCAACTGCGCAGCCTCAGGGATGGTCATAAAGTAGCGAGTAATTTTCGGATGGGTAACCGTCAATGGGCCACCAGCTTTGATTTGCTTGTGGAACAGCGGAATGACCGATCCCGAGGAACCCAATACGTTGCCGAAACGCACCATGGTGAAACGAGTTTTATTGACCCTTGAGATATTCGACGGGTCGTTGAATAACACCGGAGCCAGTTCTTTGCTTAAGGCCTGCAGAGTGAGCTCCGCCAAACGCTTGGTGCTGCCCATTACATTGGTTGGGCGAACAGCCTTGTCAGTGGAAATCAGTACAAAGTTGGCAACACCTGACTGCAAGGCGGCTTGTGCGGTATTGAGTGTGCCTATCACATTATTGAGCACGCCCTCCGCGATATTATGCTCCACCATGGGCACGTGTTTATAAGCCGCTGCGTGATAGACCGTCGCGACGTTCCAGGTCTTCATGACCGACAACAACTTCTCAAAGTTACGCACCGAACCTAGAATCGGAAGCAGTTTTACAGTGCGCGCCTCACGCGCTAGCCGCTGTTCAAGCTCGGACAAGATACTGTAAAGATTGAACTCGCTATGCTCGAATAATATTAACGTAGTAGGGTTCAGACTCAGAATCTGTCGACATAGTTCAGAGCCAATAGATCCGCCAGCACCTGTTACAAGGACGGCTTGTCCCTGGATGCAATGCGCCAGCAAATCCCCTTGAGCGGGAACAGAGTCTCGACCGAGCAAATCAGCAATGTCTACTTCTTGAATGTCATCTACTTTCACTCGACCACTGGCAAGATCCATGAAACCGGGAACACTACGGACATGAAGAGGAAAGCCTTCAAGAAAACCAAGAATTTCTCTACGACGACTGCGAGTTGATGAAGGAATGGCCAGAAGTATCTCTTCCGCTCCGGTATCGTCGATCATTTGCTGCAAATGCTTGGGTTTATATACCTGCAACCCGGCGATCATTCTATCGGCAATACTACTATCATCATCGACAAATGCGACTGGACGCATAAGACGTCCTAATCGTAACGCCGCAACTAACTGATTACCTGCGGCACCTGCGCCATAGATAGCCACTTTGGGCAAACCATCATCACGATTGGTAAACGGTACGTGCTGAGCAGCCGTGAACCAATCTCCGAGAAAGTACTGACGCATAACCAGTCTGAGCCCACCGATCATAACCATACTCAACCACCAATAGTTGAATACGATTGAGCGTGGCACTACGGTTTGATGATTACTGTACAGATAGACAACCAGTGCAAGAACCAATGCAGACAAAGTTACCGCTTTGACTATTGCAATGAGGGCATCGTTCCCAAAGTAACGCATGACCGCACGGTACATTCCAAATCTGATGAATAACGGAATAGCAACGACAGGGGCACTGGCAAAAAGCCAGAAATGCACAACAAAGGGGTTACTGAGTTCATCAAAACCCAGCCTCACAACGAACGCCATCCACAATGCCGCCCATACCAAAAAGATATCGGTGATCACTTGCAGGACTCGTTTTTGTCGGCGCGGGAGCCTCAAGAGACGTGTTCGTATTTTATCCATAATCGTTTCTATGAGCCCCAGCCCCTTCCCTCGATATAAGTTTTAGCGCCAATGGAAAGCTCTCTTTGGCAGGCCATGACATTGACCACTATCAGGCGATCTTCTCTGGTTTGCCAGCATTAAACCTAGCTGCAAGGAAAACCAACGGAGCATAAGCCAGCACCGTGCCTATAGTACCATCCATGTCGAAGAGCCCCACCAGAATGGCTATTGGCAACAACCAGAAAATATTGATTGTCATAACCGCCAAGGTCACAGGTAAATGCCTACCAAACTGACGCGATGCGAACTGATAAGCATGACTACGATGCGCTTCATAAACTTTATCTCCACGCAGTAATCTACGCATCAGTGTAAAGGTTGCATCAACAATAAATACGCCGAGGAGAATCAACCATACCCAAAGGAAACGCGGCGAGACCCAAGCAGCCTGTATTGACAAAACCCCTAGAACTAGACCAAGAAAACCACTACCCGCGTCTCCCATGAAGATACGTGCAGGAGGAAAATTCCAATACAAAAAGCCCAAAACGGCCATAACCAATAGTAACGGCGACCAGATCAAAGATGTATTGCCAGCCAACCAATAGATAAGACATGCACCAAGGCATGCCGTCACTGCCTGAACACTGGCTATACCGTCAATACCATCCATAAAATTATATAAATTAAGCATCCAGACAAGGTAGAACACTGCTAAAAGATGGCCAACCCAGGAAAGATCGAAATCCGCCCCTAATAACTGGACTGGTGGCAAACCACGCAACCAGAACATTGCCCAAATAGCGGCAGAAAAGTGCGCTAATAGCCTCCAACGAGCAGCTATATGCCCATGATCATCCAAAAAGCCAACCACAGCGATAAGCCCACCTGCTCCCCATAGAGCCCATATACATGACAAAGGCAGATCAGCAAAAAGTGTTAGGAGCGGGGCTGCTGCAAGAAAACTCAAGACTATTGCTACCCCCCCCCCTCTTGGAGTAGGAACTGAATGGGAGCTACGATGATTGGGAATATCCATCAAGCTGCGAGTTAGTGCATAACGCCGCAAGCCCCATGTCAAAAAAAGCGAAACACCAAGTACCGCCGACATCAGCCACCAAATCACCATTTATATTTAAACCCCAAAAACCGAATGAGAACGCGACAACTGAAAAAACACTCCATTTGAACAAGAAGTTAGGTACCGCATACATTATGCAAAATTGTAATTCAACTCCCTTCTCACCGACGCCACTTAGCAGCAAGGAAAAAATTCAAACCAGAAGCTACAGAAACTTCTAAAAATTAATTATTTTAAGAAACTCAAAGCAAGAAAAACCGCACCCAACAAAACAGAAAAAACGATACTGCACCCACTACAAAAAAACCATCACTCAACATATTTTTATATTGACGCCGTCGTTGATGGGCAATTCCCGTCAACGAATAGAAAACTTGATTCAGAACACCAAGAACACCAAAGCAAGACAAGACAAAATCAAGTACAACCCACCCTCCAAACTACGCCAGCCATACAAACTTAAACACTCCACTTCATCAAAAATCATTATGCTCAACAGATAACTCGAAACCTATATAAACATGAGACCCCATGTATAACAGCAGCACAATGCGACAGAGCCTAGACCTAAACCGTAGTAAAACTTACCTTATCAGTCGGAGCTGTACAGCCTACCAACAGCAACCCACATATAATAGCCGCGAACCAATATACCTAGACACCAGCCAAGCGTTTAGCAACAGCATCTTCTAAAAAATCGGTTAACACCGCAAAATCATTGATTATCAAAGGCACCTTACTCAAATCAACACATGACAATGGCATAATCCAAAAAAGCTCATTGCGCATCAAATAAAAATAAAAATAGATACGCAGAACAAACAAATAGAGCAGAACAAAAAAACACTCAAATCAATAAAACACAAAAAATACAACCTTTAAATTAAGCAAGCACTCAAAATAGAAGCCCCATAAAAAGCAAAACACGAAAAACTCGCAAATATAAACTACGCATCTGTTAAATCAACCTTCATCCTCCTCATTCACACGGTCTCGAAGCTCCTTACCGGGTTTGAAATGTGGAACGAATTTTCCGTCCAAACTAACTGATTGACCCGTTTTTGGATTACGACCTACCCGAGGAGCCCGATAGTGAAGCGAAAAACTACCAAACCCCCTAATTTCAATCCGATCACCGGTAGCCAAACACTGCGACATTTGCTCAAGCATCGTCTTGATGGCTAACTCGACATCCTTGGATGATAGCAGCCCTTGATGGGTGACAATTCGTTCGATCAACTCCGACTTCGTCATATTTTTCCCTTCTTTTTCAAGCAGCTAGGTCAGTGCTCAAAAGGTTTTAGCACGCCCTGAAGGTTTTGAACAGTCCACGCGCAATGCAGCTACAAACTCAGCACCCTGCAAAAGAAGCAGCAACCAAAAATACCAATTATCCCTATCGACACACGATCGTAACCCGCCGCCCCCTAACCAAAAGGGTAATCCTCCCTGGCGTCGCTGGACTTGGTGATGACCTTGCATCCATCAACCCTATACCCAAGCTGAGCAAGCTCGTAACACGTGCCTCAACCCAACCCCTGAGCAGTCGATCTCCATACCCCCCCCACAAACTGCAAGGCTCTTCACATTGGTCACAAGCCCAGCCAGGAGAAGAAATAAAACAACAACACTCAGCCTGGTCATGCTCTTCCTTATGACAGCCTGTGCTGTCCGGGCAACACACCATCAGACCAAAAGCCCTATACCCAAAGCCTCCATCCGCTAAAAGAGAGACAATCCATTGCCAACATGGATTTCCCCACTATTTTCACCTCAAATCTCACGCACAAAAAAGGGCGACCGAAGTCGCCCTTTTTATGGTCTGACAGAACTTAGTTCTGTTTTTCCATTTGTGCACGCAGCAGGTCGCCCAGAGTGGTAGGACCAGCAGCGATATCCGAAGCTGCTGGCTTGTCGCGCAGGCTCTGGATAGCTTCTTTCTCGTCTTCAACGTCTTTCGACTTGATCGAGAGCTGGATTACACGACTCTTACGGTCAACGCTGATGATCTTGGCTTCAACTTCTTCGCCTTCTTTCAGAACGTTACGCGCATCTTCGATGCGATCACGGCTGATTTCAGAGGCCTTCAGAGTAGCTTCGATGTCGTTGGCCAGGGTGATGATGGCGCCTTTGGCGTCAACTTCTTTTACAACACCCTTAACGATTGCACCTTTGTCGTTCTCTTGTACGTACTCGGAGAACGGATCGCTTTCCAGCTGCTTGATGCCCAGGGAGATACGCTCACGCTCTGGGTCAACAGACAGGATGACGGTATCCAGCTCGTCGCCCTTCTTGAAGCGGCGTACAGCTTCTTCGCCAACTTCGTTCCAGGAGATGTCGGACAGGTGAACCAGACCGTCGATACCGCCGTCCAGACCAATGAAGATACCAAAATCGGTGATCGACTTGATGGTGCCGGAGATCTTATCGCCCTTGTTGAACTGGCCAGAGAAGTCTTCCCATGGGTTGGACTTGCACTGCTTGATACCGAGGGAGATGCGACGACGCTCTTCGTCGATGTCCAGAACCATAACTTCCACTTCGTCGCCGACTTGTACGACTTTCGAAGGGTGGATGTTCTTGTTGGTCCAGTCCATTTCCGAAACGTGTACCAGACCTTCAACACCCTCTTCCAGCTCAGCAAAGCAGCCGTAGTCGGTCAGGTTGGTTACACGAGCGGTAACGCGGGTGCTTTCTGGGTAACGAGCCTTGATGGCGACCCATGGATCTTCGCCCAGTTGCTTCAGGCCCAGGGAAACACGATTGCGCTCGCGATCGTACTTCAGAACCTTGACATCGATCTCGTCGCCAACGTTGACGATCTCGGAAGGATGCTTGATACGCTTCCAAGCCATGTCGGTGATGTGCAGCAGGCCATCGACGCCACCCAGATCAACGAATGCGCCGTAGTCGGTGAGGTTCTTGACGATACCTTTGACTTGTTGACCTTCCTGCAGGGATTCCAGCAGAGCTTCACGCTCAGCGGAGTTCTCGGCTTCGAGGACGCTACGACGGGAAACGACAACGTTGTTGCGCTTCTGATCGAGTTTGATGACCTTAAACTCGAGCTCTTTGCCTTCCAGGTGCGTGGTGTCGCGCACTGGACGGACATCAACCAGAGAACCTGGCAGGAACGCACGGATGCCGTTAACGTCGACAGTGAAGCCGCCTTTAACCTTACCGTTGATAACGCCCTTGACCACTTCTTCGGCTGCGAAGGCTGCTTCCAGAACGATCCAGCATTCAGCGCGCTTGGCTTTTTCACGGGAGAGCTTGGTTTCACCGAAACCGTCTTCAACCGAATCCAGAGCAACGTGAACTTCATCACCAACATTGATGGACAGTTCGCCAGCATCGTTGTAGAACTGCTCAAGCGGGATCAGTGCTTCAGACTTCAGACCAGCGTGAACGGTTACCCAACGCGCTTGGTAGTCGATGTCGACGATAACACCGGTGATGATGGAGCCTGCCTGAAGGTTCAGGGTTTTTAGGCTTTCTTCAAAGAGTTCCGCAAAGCTTTCGCTCATTTTAATTCCTGTTGATAAGGGCGAAGAATACGCCCATCTGCCACATCCCAGACAATGTGGGTTACGTTCATATAAAAGAAAGATCGCAGGACTATGACTGGTCCCCCGCGATCTTCCTTGTTCACCCGGCGATATCGCGAATGGCGATCTCGCTCAGAATGCGTTGCAACACCTGCTCGATGGACAACTCCGTAGAATCCAGCTGTATGGCGTCGGCCGCCGGCTTGAGCGGGGCCACCGCTCGCTGGGTATCGCGCTCATCGCGCGCACGAATCTCATCTAGCAGACTCGACAGACTAACACCATCGACTTTCCCCTTCAACTGCAAGTAACGCCGACGAGCACGCTCCTCGGCGCTGGCAGTGAGGAAAATTTTTAATGGTGCATCCGGAAACACCACAGTCCCCATGTCGCGACCATCCGCTACCAGCCCCGGCGGCTCCTGGAAAGCTCGCTGACGCTGCAACAAAGCATCACGCACGGCCGGCAGCGCCGCGACCTGAGAAGCCCAGGCACCAACCTGCTCATTACGCAGATCATCAGTTACATCATCCCCCTCGAGAATGATCCTCTGCGGATGATGTTCAGTGGCTCCAAGAAACTGCACATCAAGATGCGCCGCCAGCAACTTAAGCGACTCTTCATTGGTCAAGTCGACCCCATGATTGCGTGCCGCGAACGCCAGCAACCGGTACAAAGCGCCGGAATCCAGCAAGCACCAGCCCAAATGCTTGGCCAACTTGCCAGCAATGGTGCCCTTGCCAGAACCACTAGGCCCGTCGATGGTGATTACAGGCGCCTTGATATTCACGACTGAGCCTCTTGTGCAACCCGAATCCCCACCTGCGCGCACAGCGCGAGAAAATTCGGGAACGAAGTCGCAACGTTCGCGCAGTCATGAATACGAATCGGCGCATTGGCCCGCAACGAGGCAACACTGAATGCCATGGCAATACGGTGATCGCCGTGACCATGCACTTCACCCCCGCCGATCTGCCCACCATCAATGATGATGCCGTCCGGAGTCGGCTCGCACTTGACCCCCAAGGTCAGCAAGCCATCAGCCATGACCTGGATGCGGTCGGACTCCTTGACCCGCAGCTCTTCCGCGCCGCGCAACACAGTGCGACCTTCAGCGCAGGCCGCCGCGACGAACAGCACCGGGAACTCATCGATTGCCAGCGGCACCAATTCCTCGGGAATCTCGATGCCCTTGAGTTTGGCAGCTCGCACATGCAGATCCGCAACAGGCTCACCGCCGACTTCGCGCTGGTTCTCCAGACGAATATCAGCCCCCATCAACCGCAGGATATCGATTACACCAGTACGGGTCGGGTTGATCCCTACGTGCTCAAGTACCAGCTCCGAACCTTCGGCGATCGACGCGGCGACCAGGAAGAACGCTGCGGAGGAGATATCTGCCGGCACCTCAATATGAGTCGCCTTGAGCTTGCCGCCGGATTCAACCGAAGCGGTTGCACCGTCGACATTCACCGAGTAGCCGAAGCCGCGCAGCATGCGCTCGGTGTGATCACGAGTCGGCGCAGGCTCAGTAACGGTGGTCTTCCCATCAGCGTACAAACCGGCCAACAGCAGGCACGACTTAACCTGGGCACTGGCCATCGGCAAGGTATAGGTCAGCCCCTTGAGCTTGTGACCGCCGCGAATCACCATCGGTGGACGCCCCTCGGCCGCAGTCTCGATCACCGCCCCCATTTCCCGCAGCGGATTGGCCACACGGTTCATTGGGCGCTTGGACAGAGAAGGATCCCCCGTCAGAGTGCTGTCGAAGCTCTGTGCAGCCAGCAAACCGGAAAGCAGACGCATCGAAGTACCGGAGTTGCCCAGGTAGATCGGGCCCGGTGCCGGCTTCAAGCCATGCAACCCCACCCCATGGATGGTCACACGCCCATGGTGCGGCCCCTCGATGACCACTCCCATGTCGCGAAATGCCTGCAACGTGGCCAAGGCATCTTCACCCTCGAGGAAACCCTCGACTTCAGTGGTGCCTTCAGCCAAGGAGCCGAGCATGATCGAACGGTGGGAAATCGACTTGTCGCCCGGTACACGAATCCGCCCAGACAGGCGGCCACCAGGATTTGCCAGGAAAATCAGATCGTTGGAGTTCATAGCGTCCACATAGGCCCGGCGGGCCAGGATTTTACCGAAATGCTCGCGGGCAACCCGGGCGCGAGTGAATACGCCCAACAACTGATGCCCGTCCCCTGCATCGACCGCATCGCGCAGGGCGTCGAGGTCGTTGCGAAATGTATCGAGTGTGCGCAGAACCGCTTCGCGATTGGCGAGGAAGATGTCGTGCCACATGACCGGGTCGCTGCCGGCGATTCTCGTGAAATCGCGGAAACCGCCCGCAGCGTAACGGAAGATGTCGAGATTTTCACTGCGCTTGGCCAGCGAATCCACTAGGCCGAATGCCAACAAGTGCGGCAAGTGACTGGTGGCCGCCAGAACCTCGTCATGGCGCTCGACCTGCATGTGCTCAACATCCGCTCCCAGCTCACGCCAAAGCCTGTCGACCAGCTCCAGCGCATCCGGATCGGTTTGCTCCAGAGGCGTCAGGATCACTTTGTGGCGACGGAACAACTGGGCATTGGAGGCTTCGACACCGCTCTGCTCGGAGCCGGCAATCGGATGCCCGGGGACAAAGCGCGCCGGCATGCCGGCAAACGCCTCTTGTGCCGCGCGCACCACATTGCCCTTGGCACTGCCGACATCAGTCAGCACCGCCTGCCCCAGATCCATCCTGGCCAGCAACGCCAGAAGCTTTTCCATGGCCAGGATCGGCACGGCCAGTTGAATCACATCGGCTCCCTGGCAAGCCAGAGCCAGATCCTCTTCACAGCGATCCACGACCCCCAGCTCAACCGCCAACTGGCGGGACTGCGGATCCAGATCGACACCGACCACTTCGCGGCACACGCCACTTTCGCGCAACCCCTTAGCGAAGGAGCCACCAATCAATCCCAGGCCGATCACCACCAGGCGACCGATCATAGGCTCAGCAGATTGCGTTGGAATGACATCAACCACGAGCCAGAACCTTGGCCAAAGCCTCAAGGAAACGCGTGTTTTCCGCCGGCAAGCCGATGGTCACGCGTAAATGGTTAGGCATCCCGTAGTTGGCCACCGGACGCACAATCACCCCTTCGCGCAACAAGCCCTGAAACACGGGGGCAGCCTCGCGCCCCACATCCACGGCAATGAAATTGCCCTTGGACGCAATCCAGCTCAAGCCCAGATCACGGAAACCCGCCTCCAGTTGCTGCATGCCCGCCTCATTCAGACGGCGACTCTCAGCCAGGTAGTCAGCATCCTGCAGCGCGGCACAAGCCGCCGCCAGGGCCAGGCTGTTGACGTTGAACGGCTGGCGGACTCGGTTCAGTACATCCGCCACCACCGGGGTCGAGAGCCCATAACCGACCCGCAGGGCCGCCAGGCCGTAGGCCTTGGAGAAGGTCCGCGATACCAGCAGGTTCGGGTAGGCCGCCAGGAAGTCCAGGCCGTCCGGCAGGTCGCTGCCTTCGGCGTACTCGATATAGGCTTCGTCCAGTACCACCAGCACATGAGCCGGGACATCCTGAAGAAACTCATCCAGCTCCTCAGCACTGAACCAGGTACCGGTAGGGTTGTTCGGGTTGGCAATGAACACCACACGGGTCTGCTCATCGATGGCCTTGAGCATGGCCGGCAAGTCATGCCCCCAATGCCTGGCCGGAACCACGCGCGCGGCAGCTCCCACCGCCTGGGTCACGATGGGATAGACGGCAAAGGCGTGCTCACTGAACACCGCATTCAGTCCGGGCGCCAGATAGGCCCGCGCCACCAGCTCAAGGATGTCGTTGGAACCGTTGCCCAGAGTGACCTGCTGGATGTCCACGCCGCAGCGTTCGGCCAGCAGGGATTTGAGGGCAAAACCGTTGCCATCGGGATAACGGGTCAATTCCGCCAGCTCGTCACGAATCGCCGCCAGCGCCTTGGGGCTGGCGCCCAGCGGGTTTTCATTACTCGCCAGCTTGACGATGGTGGCCGGATCGATGTCCAGCTCACGGGCCAGTTCGTCCACGGGCTTGCCCGGAACGTAAGGCGAAAGTTGTTGCACGCCTGGTTGCGCCAGTGCGAGGAAGTCGCCACTCATTGTTAAAGCCTCAGAGAACCGCTTTCGGGTAGGAACCCAGCACCTTGAGTGCCACTGCTTCCTGACTGATCTTTTCCAGCACGTCCTTGATCAACGGATCACGGTGGTGGCCAACGAAGTCGATGAAGAACACATAGGTCCATTTGCCGCTGCGCGAGGGTCGGGTCTCGATACGCGTCAGGTCGATTCCGTTGTCGTGGAACGGCACCAGCAATTCGTGCAAGGCACCGGGCTTGTTGCTCATGGAGACAATGATCGAGGTCTTGTCGTCGCCGGTCGGCGGCACTTCCTGATTACCGATCATCAAGAAGCGCGTGGAATTGTCCGGGCGATCCTCGATCTTCTCTGCCAGGCGCGTCAGGCCATACAGCCCCGCCGCCATGTCGCCGGCGATGGCCGCCGAGTTCCATTCACCCTTGACCCGCTTGGCCGCCTCAGCGTTGCTGGAGACCGCCACACGCTCGACATTCGGATAATGGGCGTCCAGCCACTTGCGGCACTGAGCCAGCGACTGGGCGTGGGAGTAAATGCGGCTGATGCTGTCAGTCTTGGTGTTCTCGCCCACCAGCAAGTGATGGTGGATACGCAGCTCGACTTCGCCGCAGATCACCATGTCGTGCTCAAGGAAACTGTCGAGGGTGTGGTTGACCGCACCCTCGGTGGAGTTTTCCACCGGCACCACACCGAAGTTAACCGCACCGGCCGCCACTTCGCGGAACACCTCGTCGATCGCCGCCATTGGCTTGCTGATCACCGCATGACCGAAGTGCTTCATGGCCGCAGCCTGGGTGAAAGTGCCTTCAGGGCCCAGATAAGCCACCTTCAGCGGCTGCTCCAGAGCCAGGCACGAAGACATGATTTCGCGGAACAAACGCGCCATCTCTTCATTGCCCAGTGGCCCCTGGTTGCGCTCCATCACCCGCTTGAGCACCTGAGCTTCACGCTCGGGACGATAGAACACCGGCACTTCGCCTTCTGCCAGGGAAGCCATCTTCACCCGGGCAACTTCCTGGGCACACCGCGCACGCTCGCTGATCAACTCCAGGACCTTCTCGTCCAGAGCATCGATGCGCAGGCGCAGAGCCTTGAGTTCTTGCTCAGACATCAGCCATGTTCCTTCTCGAACTCTGCCATGTAAGCCACCAGCGCATTGACGGCGTTGATGTCCACGGCGTTGTAGATGGAAGCGCGCATGCCACCCACCGAGCGATGACCCTTGAGGTTGAGCAGGCCGCGGGCCTCGGCGCCAGCCAGGAACGGCTTGTCCAAGCGGTCGTCGGCCAGACGGAACGGCACGTTCATCCACGAGCGGTCGGGCTTGTTGATCGGGTTGCTGTACAGGCCGCTGGCATCGATGAAGTCATACAGGGTGCGCTGCTTGACTTCGTTGAGCTTGGCGATGGCTTCCACCCCGCCCTGCTCCTTGAGCCACTCAAATACCAGGCCGGACAGGTACCAGGCCAGGGTCGGCGGCGTGTTGTACATCGAGCCATTGTCTGCTGCGACCTTGTAGTCGAGCATGGTCGGGCACAGCGAACGGGCACGACCCAGCAGATCTTCGCGAATGATGTTCACCAGGATACCGCTGGGGCCGATGTTCTTCTGCGCACCAGCGTAGATCATGCCGAAACGGGAGATATCCACAGGGCGCGAGAGGATGTCGGAAGACATGTCGGCCACCAGGGGAATATCACCGGTTTGCGGGATCCAGCTGAATTCCAGGCCGCCGATGGTTTCGTTCGGCGCGTAATGCACGTAGGCGGCGTCTTTCGACAGCTGCCATTCGTTCTGACCTGGAATCGCAAAGTAGTCGTAAGGCTTGGCAGTGGCCGCGACATTGACCTGACCGTAGCGGGAAGCCTCTTCAATGGCTTTCTGCGACCAGATACCGGTGTCGATGTAGTCGGCCTTGCCACCTTCAGGCAGCAGGTTCAGTGGAATCTGGGCAAATTGCTGGCTGGCGCCGCCTTGCAGAAACAGCACTTTATAGTTCGAGGGGATATTCAGCAGATCACGCAGATCCTGCTCGGCCTTGGTGGCAATGGAGACGAATTCATCGCTGCGATGACTCATCTCCATGACCGAGAGGCCCTTGCCATGCCAATCCAGCAATTCGGCCTGGGCACGCAACAGGACAGCTTCAGGTAGCGCAGCGGGACCTGCGCAGAAGTTATAGGCTCGTTTGCTCACATCCACTCTCGCTATGCATTCACGGTAGCGGACAGAGCAAACACTCTGCCCTGCTACGATTTATTTAGTCTTGCGACTCTTCTTCGCCTGCGGCGTCTGCCTGTTGGCTATCGGTTGCATCATCCGGCTCGGCTACCGCATCCAGCACGGTGCCCTCGATTTCAGCGCCCTCTTCACCTTCGTACTCTTCGCCCTCGATCTCCGATGGCTCCTGCACCCGCTCCAGGCCCACCAGGGTTTCATCGTTGGCTAGCTTGATCAGGGTCACGCCCTGAGTGTTACGGCCCAGGCTCGACACTTCGTCGACACGAGTACGAACCAGGGTGCCCTGATCGGAAATCAGCATGATTTCCTCACCGTCCAGCACCTGCACCGCACCCACCAGACGACCGTTACGCTCGTTGCTGACCATGGCGATAACGCCCTGACCGCCACGCTTGTACTCAGGGAATTCACTGATGGCCGTGCGCTTGCCAAAACCACGTTCGGAAGCGGTGAGAATCTGGCTGCCTTCTTCCGGGATCAGCATGGAGATCAGCTTCTGGCCTTCGGCCAGACGCATGCCGCGCACACCACGGGCGGTACGGCCCATGGCACGCACGTCGGACTCCTTGAAGCGAGTCACCTTGCCACCGTCGGAGAACAGCATGACTTCACGCTCGCCATCAGTGATCGCGGCGCTGATCAGCACATCACCTTCGTCCAGCTCCAGGGCGATCAGACCGACGCTGCGCTGACGGCTGAAGGATTCCAGCGGAGTCTTCTTCACGGTGCCATTAGCGGTGGCCATGAAGATGTAGTGACCTTCGGTGTATTCCTCGACCGGCAGCATGGTGGTGATGTACTCGCCATCGTCCAGCGGCAGCAGGTTCACCAATGGACGGCCGCGAGCGGCGCGGGAAGCTTCGGGAATCTCGTAAGTCTTGAGCCAGTACACCTTGCCCTTGCTGGAGAACAGCAGCAACGTGGTGTGGCTGTTGGCTACCAGCAGGTGAGCGATGTAGTCCTCATCCTTGACGCCGGTAGCCGACTTGCCCTTGCCGCCACGACGCTGGGCCTGGTAGGCAGCCAGCGGCTGGGTCTTGGCATAGCCGCCGTGGGAAATGGTCACCACGCGCTCTTCTTCCGGAATCATGTCGCCTAGGGTCAGATCGAGGCGGGCATCAAGAATCTCGGTGCGACGGGCATCACCGTATTCGGCACGGATCACTTCCAGCTCTTCGCGGATCACTTCCATCAGGCGCGTGGCGCTGTTGAGGATGCGGATCAGCTCGCCGATCTGGTTGAGGATCTCCTGGTACTCGGCCAGCAGTTTTTCGTGCTCGAGGCCGGTCAGGCGGTGCAGACGCAGTTCCAGGATGGCTTGCGCCTGCTCCGGGGACAGGAAGTACTTGCCATCGCGCAGGCCGTACTGCGGATCAAGGTTTTCCGGACGACAGGAGTCGGCACCGGCGCGCTCGACCATGGTCATCACCGCGCTGGATTCCCAAGGCGTGCTGATCAGCGCTTCCTTGGCTTCCGACGGTGTTGGCGAGGCCTTGATCAGGGCAATGACCGGATCGATGTTGGACAGGGCAACGGCCTGGCCTTCAAGGATATGGCCACGCTCACGGGCCTTGCGCAGCTCGAACACGGTGCGGCGGGTCACGACTTCGCGACGGTGACGAACGAAGGCTTCCAGCAGGTCCTTGAGATTGAGGATCCGCGGACGACCGTCGATCAGCGCCACGATGTTGATGCCGAACACCGCCTGCAGCTGGGTCTGGGCGTAGAGGTTGTTGAGGATCACCTCCGGCACTTCGCCGCGACGCAGCTCGATCACGACGCGCATACCGTCCTTGTCGGACTCATCGCGCAGCTCGGTGATGCCTTCGAGTTTCTTCTCCTTCACCAGCTCGGCGATCTTCTCGATCAGGCGGGCCTTGTTCAGCTGGTAAGGCAGCTCGGTGATGACGATCTGCTGGCGGCCACCGACCTTGTCGATATCTTCGATGATCGAGCGAGCACGCATGTAGATGCGGCCACGCCCGGTGCGATAAGCCTCGATGATGCCTTCACGACCGTTGATGATCGCCGCGGTCGGGAAGTCCGGACCGGGGATGTATTGCATCAGATCGTCAACGCTCAGCTCGGGGTTGTCGATCAGCGCCAGGCAACCGTCGATGACTTCACCGAGGTTGTGCGGCGGAATATTGGTCGCCATGCCCACGGCGATACCGCTGGAACCGTTGACCAGCAGGTTGGGGATCTTGGTCGGCATGACCGCAGGGATCATCTCGGTGCCGTCGTAGTTCGGCACCCAGTCCACGGTTTCCTTGTGCAGGTCGGCCAACAGCTCGTGCGCCAGCTTGGTCATGCGCACTTCGGTGTATCGCATGGCCGCCGCGTTGTCGCCGTCGACCGAACCGAAGTTACCCTGGCCGTCTACCAAGAGGTAGCGCAGGGAGAATGGCTGGGCCATACGAACGATGGTGTCGTACACCGCGGTATCACCATGCGGGTGATACTTACCGATCACGTCACCGACAACACGGGCAGATTTCTTGTACGGCTTGTTCCAGTCGTTACCGAGCTCGCTCATCGCGTACAGCACACGCCGGTGCACGGGCTTCAAGCCATCGCGCGCATCAGGCAGTGCCCGCCCGACGATTACGCTCATCGCGTAGTCGAGGTAGGACTGTTTCAGCTCGTCTTCGATATTGACCGGGAGGATTTCTTTGGCCAGTTCGCCCATGAGAAGCCTGATTCCTTTTTCTGGTGAAACTTCGTCACATCCATATAGGACGAACGAAGCTCGCCGCTGCAGGCCTAGTGCCATGCACCGACTTACGACAAATCAACAAGTTATGCCATGGATTTGCGCAGTGAAGGCAGTCGCATCGGACCACCTTGGAAACCGCCGGATGTTATCACAATCGCCGCCACGCACCTATCCCCCAGACGCGCATGGAGCATAGTTAGTTGACCGGTGACAGCCTGATAAGAGACGAGAGAGCCTCAGAGGACAAATTCGTACGCATTTGACTGGTTTTTACTGACTGGACAGCCGCCCCGGGAAGTCGACACCGACCATTTACGCACACCACAGTCAATGCAAGCGCTTGCGACACATCAATTGCGCCATCTTGGCGGCGTCCGGACGCTCGACAACGCCCTTCTCGGTAACGATGGCATCGATCAGGTCCGCCGGGGTCACATCGAATACCGGATTGAAGACTTCCACCAAGGCGCCCAGCGGTTGCCCACCCACATCCAGCAGCTCACCGCCTTCGCGCTCCTCCAGAGGAACATCCTCGCCACTGAGCAGGGTCATATCAATGCTCGAACTGGAGGCCACCACCATGAAGCGCACGCCGTGGTGCATGGCATTGACCGCCAGTTGATAAGTGCCGATCTTGCTCGCCACATCACCATTGGCGCAGATCCGGTCAGCCCCCACGACCACCCAGGTCACCCCCTTGGTCTTCATGATGTGCGCGGCTGCAGAGTCGGTATTGACGATGCACGCCATCCCCTCCTGGGCCAGCTCCCAGGCGGTCAAGCGCGAGCCTTGCAGCCAGGGCCGCGTTTCATCGACATAGACCCGCTCCACCATGCCTTCCAGCCAGGCAGCACGGATCACCCCCAACGCAGTACCGAAACCGCCGGAGCCCAAGGCGCCGGTATTGCAGTGCGTCAACAGGACCTGGGGATTGCCCTGATGCCGGCGAATCAGCTCCACGCCCAATTGGGCCATGGTCAGATTGGCCTCCCGATCGCTTTCGTGGATTGCCAGCGCCTCGGCTTCCAGGGCCGCCAGTGGACTGGCCTGATCCTTGACCCGCCCCAGACGCTCGCGCATGCGATTCAAGGCCCAGTGCAAATGACCGCCGGTAGGGCGCGAGTCAGCCAGCAGGTTGAAGTCCTCTTCCAGGGCTGCCAACCAGTCACCGCCCGCGGCAAGGCGCGCGCCCACGGCAAGGACCACGCCATAGGCCGCGCAGATGCCAATGGCCGGGGCTCCGCGCACCACCATCGAGCGAATCGCCTCAGCCACCCCGGCCACACTGTCGTAAGCAACCCAGGCTTGCTCACGGGGCAGCTTGCGCTGATCGAGCAGATACAGGGTGCTATCTCGCCATTCAATGGCCTTGACCTTCTCCGCAGCCAACAGACGATCGCGCATCCCTCACCCCGTACTCATGAACAAAAGCGGCCGATTATAGCGATCACCCCGCCAGGACGCTCGGGTATACTTCGCCATCCTTAATATGAAGCCCCGGACCGATATTCGATGCCAAACCCTGCCGTTGCGCTCGACCTGCTGCTGTTGCCGACCTGGCTGGTACCGGTGGAGCCGGCCGGGGTCGTGCTCAAGGACCACGGACTGGGCATCCGCGACGGCCGCATCCACTTCATCGGCCCCCGCAGCGAAGCCTTGAAATGCCGCGCCAGCGAAGTCCGCGAGCTGCCCGGCATGCTGCTCAGCCCCGGCCTGATCAACGCCCATGGGCATGCGGCCATGACCCTGTTCCGCGGCCTGGCCGACGACCTGCCACTGATGACCTGGCTGGAAAAGCACATCTGGCCTGCCGAAGCCAAATGGGTGGACGAAGCCTTCGTCCGTGACGGTACCGACCTGGCCATCGCCGAACAGATCAAAGGCGGCATCACCTGTTTCTCTGACATGTACTTCTTTCCAAAGGTTGCCAGTGAGCGGGTGCACAACAGCGGCATTCGCGCACAGATCGCCATGCCGATCCTGGACTTCCCCATCCCCGGCGCCCACGACGCCGACGAAGCCATTCGTCAGGGGGTGGAACTGTTTGGCGACCTCAAGCATCACCCGCGAATCAAGATCACCTTCGGCCCCCACGCCCCGTACACCGTGGGCGACGAGAACCTGGAAAAGATTCGGGTGATCGCCGAAGAGCTCGACGCCTCGATCCACATGCACGTGCATGAAACCGCATTCGAGGTACAGCAATCCCTGGAGCAGCGCGGTGAACGGCCGCTGGCGCGCCTGGCTCGCCTCGGCCTGCTGGGACCGCGCTTCCAGGCCGTTCACATGACCCAAATCAGCGATGACGACCTGGCTTTACTGGTAGAAACCAACACCAGCGTCATTCATTGCCCGGAGTCCAACCTGAAACTGGCCAGCGGCTTCTGCCCGGTGGAGCGCCTGTGGCAGGCCGGAGTCAACGTTGCACTGGGCACCGATGGCGCGGCCAGCAACAACGATCTTGATCTGCTGGGGGAAACTCGTACTGCGGCCCTGCTGGCCAAGGCCGTGGCTGGATCGGCAACCGCCCTGGATGCCCATCGTGCCTTGCGCATGGCCACCCTCAATGGTGCCAGGGCCATGGGCCTGGAAAGCGAAGCAGGCTCCCTGGAAATCGGCAAGGCCGCAGACCTGGTGGCCTTCGACCTGTCCGGACTGGCTCAACAACCGATTTACGACCCGGTGTCGCAACTGATCTACGCCACCGGCCGAGACTGCGTGAAACACCTGTGGGTCGCGGGCAAGCAACTGCTGGACGACCGGCGCCTGACCCGCCTGGACGAACAACAACTTGGCACCGTCGCCCGCAGCTGGGGCCAGCGTATCGGCGGCCACACCCAATAACCCGGGTCTTGAGCGGACGCTCAAGACTCCACACAGCATTCATTAGCTTTGGAGCACCACCCATGAGCAACGTCGACCACGCTGAAATCGCCAAATTCGAAGCCCTGGCCCATCGCTGGTGGGACCGCGAAAGCGAATTCAAGCCCCTGCACGACATCAACCCGCTGCGGGTCAACTGGATCGATGAACGGGTAAGCCTGGCGGGCAAGAAAGTCCTCGACGTCGGCTGCGGCGGCGGCATCCTCAGCGAAGCCATGGCCCAACGTGGCGCCACCGTGACCGGCATCGACATGGGCGAGGCCCCCCTTGCCGTCGCGCAACTGCATCAGCTGGAATCCGGCGTCAACGTCGAGTACCGGCAGATCACCGCCGAAGCCCTGGCCGAGGAAATGCCCGAGCAATTCGACGTGGTCACCTGCCTGGAGATGCTCGAACACGTTCCCGATCCTTCATCGGTAATCCGTGCCTGCTTCCGCATGGTCAAGCCCGGCGGCCAGGTGTTCTTCTCTACCATCAACCGCAACCCCAAGGCTTACCTGTTCGCCATCATCGGTGCGGAATACATCATGAAGCTGCTGCCCCGCGGCACCCATGACTTCAAGAAATTCATCCGCCCCTCGGAGCTTGGCGCCTGGAGCCGCTCCGCCGGCCTGACCGTCAAGGACATCATTGGCCTGACCTACAACCCGCTGACCAAGCACTACAAGCTGGCGGCGGACGTTGACGTCAACTACATGATCCAGACCCTGCGAGAGGAGTGAGACATGGCTATCAGAGCCGTTCTTTTCGATATGGATGGCACCCTGCTCGATACTGCGCCGGACTTCATCGCAGTCTGCCAGGACATGCGCCGTGATCGCGGCTTGCCACCGATCACCGACCAGCACATTCGCGACGAAGTCTCCGGCGGCGCCAAGGCCATGGTGGCCGTGACCTTCTCCATGGATCCGGAATCCCCGGGCTTCGAAGAGCTGCGCCTGGAGTTCCTCGAGCGCTACCTCGCGCATTGCGCCGTGCACAGCCGGCTCTTCGACGGCATGGCCGAGCTGCTGGCCGATATCGAAAAAGCCAATCTGATCTGGGGCGTGGTCACCAACAAGCCGCTGCGCTTCGCCGAACCGATCATGCAGCAACTGGGGCTGGCCGAGCGCTCGGCGCTACTGATCTGCCCTGACCACGTCAAGAACAGCAAGCCCGATCCGGAGCCGCTGATCCTGGCATGCAAGATGCTCGACCTGGCCCCTTCCAGCGTCCTCTTCGTCGGCGACGACCTGCGAGACATCGAGTCCGGCCGCGACGCCGGCACCAAGACTGCCGCGGTGACCTATGGCTACATCCATCCGGACGATAACCCCCGGCACTGGGGTGCCGATGTGGTGATCAATCACCCGCTGGAACTGCGCCAGGTTCTGGATAACGCATTGTGCAGCTGCTGAGCTGCGGCATTCCCGGCTAAGCGCCGGGAGCGCACCAATTTCTGTTGAGGCCCTTTATGTTTGATTACTCCGCTCGCCCCGAACTGCTCAAGGATCGGGTCATCCTGGTCACCGGCGCCGGCCGCGGCATCGGCGCCGCCGCCGCCAAGACCTTCGCCGCTCACGGTGCCACGGTACTGCTGCTGGGCAAGACCGAAGCCAACCTGACCGAGGTCTACGACGCCATCGAAGCTGCGGGCCATCCTCAGCCCGCGGTGATCCCGTTCAACCTGGAAACCGCCCTGCCACACCAATACGACGAATTGGCGGCGATGATCGAGAGCGAGTTCGGCCATCTCGACGGCCTGTTGCACAACGCCTCGATCATTGGCCCGCGCACACCGCTGGAGCAGTTGTCGGGGGAAAACTTCATGCGGGTGATGCAAGTCAACGTCAACGCGATGTTCATGCTCACCAGCACCCTGCTGCCCTTGCTCAAGCTGTCCCAGGATGCCTCGGTGGTCTTCACCTCCAGCAGTGTTGGACGCAAGGGGCGGGCCTATTGGGGGGCTTACGGCGTGTCCAAGTTTGCCACTGAGGGCCTGATGCAAACCCTGGCCGATGAGCTGGATACCGTGGCCCCGGTTCGCGCCAACAGCATCAACCCAGGTGCCACCCGCACCAGCATGCGGGCCCAGGCCTATCCTGGGGAAAACCCGAGCAACAACCCGACACCGGAAGAGATCATGCCGGTCTACCTGTACCTGATGGGCCCTGACAGTGCCGGGATCAACGGCCAAGCTTTCGACGCGCAGTAACCCCCCTCCGTTCGTCGCGCCAGAATACTGGCGCGATGCCTACCCCCCCTCCCGGTTCTCGGGGAATCTGAAGCCAAACAAGTGTCACTTGAGGCGACATACCGCCTCAACGAATCACCAACCATTTGAATTGAAACGGTTTTTATTCAGATGAACCGAATGGCACGAGTTTCGCTCTAAGAACACTCAACGCACAGTGCATCAACACTGTGACAACCGGCTTGCGCCAAGGTCTTTATAGCCAATGGCGAGCGGCATAAAATGCGCGCAATTGTCCTACGGGACTGAAGGAACAGTATGACGCGCAGCTCCGAGCCGCTCTCACCCAGGCAGTAACAGCGTACACAGTGCTCAGGGGGCTCAAGCTCAAATGAAAACACCTTCCCAGACCAACGCAATTGACTTCGACAGCGCCAAATTGCAACGCCTGGGTTTTGGCCAACAGACGCCTCCGGTCAAGCACCCCATCAGCCTCGGACAATTGCGCCAGCAACTGAGCCTGCAACTGCAGACCAGCCTTGAGCCGCAACGCATCCTTGGCCTGTTCTTTCGCGAAGCGCAGCGCCTGGTCCCCCTTGATGCCCTTCGCTATGAGCACGCCCCCAGCGATCTGCGCCTGGAGTTCGGCCAGCGCGGGCACCACTCCATCAGCTACAGCCTGAGTCATGAAGGCGAACCCATGGGCGAGCTGGTGTTCCGGCGCAACCAGCGCTTCAGCGATAGCGAACAGGGCAGCCTGGAGTCGTTGCTGTCCACCCTGCTATACCCCATGCGCAACGCACTGCTGTATCGCGCCGCAACCCGCAGTGCACTGCGCGATCCGCTGACCGACACCGGCAACCGCATCGCCATGGACCAGACCCTGCAACGGGAAATCGAAATGGCTCGTCGTCACCAGCTTCCATTGTCATTACTGATGCTGGATATCGATCACTTCAAGCGGATCAACGACAGCTACGGCCACAGTACCGGCGACGAAGTACTCAAGGCCGTGGCGGCCTCGATCAAGGCACAGCTGCGCAATGTGGACATGGTATTTCGCTTTGGTGGGGAGGAGTTCCTGATCCTACTTTCCAACACCGGGCGCGAGGCCGCGGCAATGGTGGGGGAACGGCTACGAAATGCCGCGCAAGCACAGGAGTATCGAGCCGATGGCCATTCAATCGAGCTGACGGTGAGCCTGGGCTGCTCGACCCTGCTGCCGGGAGAATCCGCCGAGAGCCTGTTGCGTCGCGCCGACAGCGCGCTGTACGTGGCCAAGCGCGAAGGTCGCAATCGCCTGGCGATGGCCGGCTAGACGCCAGACCAGACTTTACAAGCAGTGGCGGGCAACGCCATCGTCACAAGCGTATCGCGCCTGCGACCATTGGCCTGCCCGCGTCCCCCTGCCTTATCCTTCAACCAGTGCGAGACGCTCGCGGGTTACCGCGGTCTTTTCCTGCTGCATGCAACGTTCCAGAAACAGGAACATGTAGTCATAGCTTTTGCAGATCGCCTGCCGCAGCTCGGCTTGCAGAGCCTTGCTCGGATTCAGGCCCGCCAGGGTGACAATGATCTCCAACGCTTCCCAGGGATGAGCGTCATCGTACTGGGCATGCATTTTCAGCCACTTCATGGCGCGCTTGCGCTCCTCTTCCGGGAACGCGGCGGCGTAGACACCGCTGGAGCAAACCAGGGCCGACCATTCACCAGTCGCTCCTTCGATGGCGTAGTTGGTGGCCGCAATAGCCACGATCAGCGAATCCGCCGAACTGGTGTGCCAGCACCAGTGACTCAAGGCGTGCAGCTCCGGTGGCACGTGCTGGGCCTGCAAGTCTTCCAGGGTCACGCCGTGGGCCCGACTCCAGTGCACCCAGTAATCGGCGTGATTGAGTTCGACACGAATGTTGCGCATCAGCCAGCGGCGCGCCATATCCTCGCCGGGATGGCGGGCAAAACGAGTCTTGGTCAGGTTCTGCGCCATGTACAGGGCAAACTGCTCAACCACCGGCCAGCCACCGATCAGGTACTGGCGCATGATTTTGGCGCTGAGCTTGTTGTCGCGCATGCGCTGGTACAGCTCATGCTCCACCACGCGGCGCTTGCTCTCGCTGCAGTCCTGGATCAATTGCTGGGTCCAGGCGGGGTAGCTGGCAGCTTCCATGAGCGGGCCGGTTCGGTTGAATGTGTCGATCACTGTCGGACTCCTTTTGATTGTGATGTACGGACCCAAAAGAGGTTTCAACGGAAAGTGCCGGGCGCCTTGAACAACAAGGGCCGTGGTCGCACGGGTCGACACTGCAGGCTGTCACAGGTAAACAATTGCGGGCGTTCAACAATGTAGCCTTGAGCATAATCCACGCCGATCTCGAGCAAGGCCTGCTCGATCTGCGGTGTTTCAACAAACTCGGCAATCGTGCGCTTACCCATGACATGCCCGATGTGGTTGATCACTTCGACCATGGCGCGGTTAATCGGGTCGTCCAGCATATCCTTTACGAAACTTCCATCGATCTTGAGGAAGTCTACAGGCAAATGTTTGAGATAAGCGAACGACGACATTCCCGCACAAAAGTCGTCCAGGGAAAAATGACAGCCCAAGCCCTTGAGTTCATTTATAAAACGGATCGCACTGCCCAGATTGGCAATCGCACTGGTTTCAGTAATTTCAAAGCAGATCATCTTCGGCGGTACGCCATAGACAATGAACTGCTCCCTCAGGAAGTCGAGAAACTCGTCGTCGCCAATGGTGATCCCCGACAAATTGATCGCGCACATGGCCATGGGCCCTTCACGCCCCTCGGCGATGCACTGGGCAATGACCTTGAACACGTTCTGCACCACCCAACGATCCAGAGAGGTCATCAGGCCATAGCGCTCTGCAGCCGGAATAAAGCTGTCCGGCAGGATCATCCTGCCGGCCTCGTCGTGCAGGCGCAGGAGAATCTCGACATGCCCACCTTCACGCTCGGTGTGACCCAAGGCCGTGATCTCCTGGGAATAGAGGCAGAAGCGGTTTTCCTCGAGGGCCATGTGCAGGCGCTGGACCCAGGCCATCTCGCCGAATCGCAGGGAAAGCTCCGAATCGTCGGCATGGTAGACCTGGACCCGATTGCGCCCTTTTTCCTTGGCCATGTAGCAGGCCATGTCCGCCGCCCGCAATGACGCCTCAAGGGTGGTGGGGGTCTGGACGATGTGCACCAGACCGATACTCACCGTGGTGACGAACGGCCGGCCCTTCCAGACAAAGTGCAGATTCTGCACCGTCTGACGCAGCCCTTCGGCAATCTTTTCCGCCGCCTCCGGAGAGCAGTTTTCCAGGAGAATCCCGAACTCGTCGCCCCCCAGCCGCGCCAGGGTGTCACCTTCCCGTAACCCCGACTGCAACAGCGCACAAATATGCCGTAGCAACTCGTCTCCGGCGGCATGACCACAGGTGTCGTTGACCAGCTTGAACTGGTCCAGGTCCAGGAACATCAACGCATGCCGGGCCGGCTGACGGATCAGGCTGTGCAAGGCCTGCTCCAGACGGAACTCGAACTCGCGGCGATTGGCCAGCCCGGTCAGGGCGTCGTGGGTCGCCTGCCAGGACAGATTGGCGATGTATTGCCGCTCCTGGGTCATGTCGTGCAGCACCAGCACCGCACCGCTGACCTTGCCGACATTACGGATCGGCGCACCCACCAGGGTCACCGAGACCGTGCTGCCATCCAGACGCTGGATCAGCTTGGAATGTTCGCTGCCACCACCGAGCTGACCACTGAGGATGTGCTCGATCAGGGTGAACCCTTCCGTCTGGGCATTCTCATCCAGCAGATTGAACAGGGCGGCCAGGGGCAACCCCACCGCCTGCTCGGCCTTCCAGCGGGTCAACTCTTCCGCGGCCGGGTTCATATAGGCAATGGCCCCCTCGACATCCGTGGTGATCACCCCATCGCCAATGGACTGCAGGGTAATCTGCGCGCGCTCCTTCTCCAGTTGCAAGGCGTCGGCAAAGGCATGGCGCTGGGCCAACAGCTTGTGGGTGCGCAGCAAAGCCAGGGCAATCAGGATCAACGCCGTGGCCAGGTTGGTCACCAGCAACAGGCGCAAGATTACCCGCGAGCCCTCTCCCAGAGCGTCGCTGAAGGCCTTGGCCGCCGGCGTGACCCCATCGTTGATGGCAAAGATCTGACTTTTCCAACGTTGCACGTCGGCTTCAGTGGCGCTGTTGCTGCCGATCCCCCGATGCATCTCTCGGGCCACCGTATCAAGCTGCAGCAGGTAGCCGTCGCCCACGGTCCACAAATCGATGGCCTTTTCCAGATAGCTGAAATGGCGGAAGTTGAGATACAGCCAGATCAGACTGGGGACGTCATCCGGATGGTTGCCACCCTTGAGAATTCCCAGCCGCGCCGCCTCCAGATCCGGTGGCTGGCGATCCAGGGCCACCCGCAGCTCATGCCCGCCCTGAGGTACGGCTATGGCGTTCTGGTATTTGAGAAAGGTGCCTTCGTCACGGCTGTCGGCGTACAGATTGAGGTAGTAGATGGCGTCCTTCTGACCTTTGGACCACAGGCTTTCGCCGGCCACGTAACCACGCACTGCCGACAGGACATAGAGGCTCAGGCCGCCCAACAAGGCTTGGAACAACACCACGGCGATAAAGGGCCAGACGATGCCCAACAACCGCGGCGTTGCGAAAGTCCGCTTTTGCTTCATGAGGGTCCTTACTCGCGCACTGCCAAATGAACACCCAGTGGTCCCGCCCCAGCCAGCACAGATTAGGCTAATTTCCTCAGATCCGACGCAGGGCGAGCAGCAAGGGAATCTGACCGGCAGGAGGAAATGGCCGCTGCCTCACGCTGAAACGGTTATTCCACCAGGAAATTCAAGCACTAAGCACAGAAAGCCGGATAAAACTCAAGACTATCGAACCTGCTGCAGATGCCCGTAAAGCTTGGCATAAAGACCGCCATCGGCAATAAGCTGCTGATGGTCGCCATCTTCGGCAATCTGCCCGCCATCGAACACTAAAACCCGGTCCGCCTGTTTTACCGCCGACAGGCGATGAGCAATGATCAGCGTAGTCCGCCCACGCAGAAAGCGCGTCAAGGCCTGATGCAGGTTGTACTCGGTGGCGGCATCCAGGGCCGAGGTGGCCTCATCCAGGATCACCACCTTGGGCTCGGCCAGGACCATCCGTGCAATGGCCAGGCGCTGACGCTGGCCACCGGACAAACGCACCCCGGAACGCCCGACCACGCTGTCCAGACCCTGCGGCAGGGCCCTGACGGTGGTGTCCAACTGGGCAATTTCCAGAGCCTGCCAGCAGGCGCTGTCACTGCGCTCGCGGCCCATGGTCAGGTTGGCGCGGATGGTGTCGTTGAACAGCGCAGGATGCTGCAACACCACGGCAACGTTATCGCGCACGGTTTCCAGGCCGATTTCCTGCTGGGTCGCACCACCAAAACGGATGACTCCGGTCTGCGGCGTGTACAACCCCAGCAGCAGTTGCACCAGGGTACTCTTGCCACCACCACTGGCGCCGACGATCGCCACCTTTTCACCCGGCGCAATGGACAGGTTCAGGTTGTCCAGCACCCGTTCATCGCCGTAGCCGAAGCTCAGGCCGCGAACCTCGATACCCACGGTTTCGCAGCCCAGGAACGGATCCGCACCGCCGCTGTACTGCGGCTCGTCGGCCCGCGCCAACAACTCGTTGATCCGGCTCAGGGCCCCACCGGCGGCGTAATAGGCGTATTGCAGGTTCAGCAGTTGCTCCACCGGGCCGATCATGAACCACAGGTAGCTGAACACCGCCAGCATCTGGCCGATGGACAGGTCGGAGAACAGCACCGTGAGCATCGCGGCGGCACGGAAGATATCGATGCCGAACTGAAACAGCAGGCCGCTGGCCCGGCCCGAGGCATCGCTCTTCCACTGCGAGGCCACGGCATAATCGCGCACCTCTTCGGCCCGCCGCCCCAGGCGACCGAGAAAGTAGCCCTGACGGTTGCCGGCTCGAACTTCCTGAATCGCCTCCAGCGTCTCGGTCAGAGCCTGGGTGAACCGCGAGGTGCTGTCGTTTTCCAGTTTTTTTAGGTGCTTGACCCGCTTGCCCAGTTGCACCGTGGCAAAGATCACCAGCGGGTTGAACAGCAGGATCAGCAGCGCCAGCTTCCAGTGCATCCACATCAGGATGCCGGCCGTGCCCACCAGGGTCAGCATGGCCACCAGGAACCGGCTCAGGGTTTCCCCGACGAACTTGTCAACGGTGTCCAGGTCGGTGACCAGGTGGGTAGTCACCGTGCCGCCCCCCAGGCTTTCGTACTCCCCCAGGGAAATACGCTTGAGCCGCTCGATCAGGCGCACCCGGATGCAGTAGACGATGTCCTTGGCCAAACCGGCAAACAACCGCGCCTGGACCACGTTGAACACCAGGGCGGAGCAACGCAGGATCAGGGTCGCCAGCAGCATCAGGCCGATATAGCCCGCCGCGCTCTGCCACCCCTGAGGCAGGAACCGGTTCATTACCTGCAGCGCCGCATCGCCATGACCCAGCAGCACTTCGTCCACCAGCAATGGCAGCAACAGCGGGATCGGCACACTGCACAGCGTGGCCAGCACGGCCACGCCATTGGCGATCCACAGCGACTTCCGATGGTGCAGCGCCAGACGGCGGATTTCACCCCAGCTCAAACGATCAACGATTTTGCCGGGGACGCTGGATTCGACCGGCTCAGGCACAGGCGGCGCGCTCCAGCCAACGGCCGAGCAACGGCGACAACTCGCTCAGTGGCTGATAGCCATTGGTCAGCAGCGCCAACTGGCCATTGCGCTCCGCCAGCAAGGTAGGAAATCCGGCGATCCCCAGGTCCTGGACCCAAGTGAAGTCCGCCGCCGTGGCCGCGTGCTGCTCGGCCCGGTCGAAGGCTTCGGCGAACTCGATCCGCGGAACCCCGGCCTGCTCCGCCAGCTCGACCAGCACACTGGCCAGGGTTACATCACGGCCTTCGACATAGAACGCCCGCTGGATCAGCCCCAGTAGTTTCCAGGCACAGTCCGGGGCCAGGCTCCGGGCGGTGACGATCGCCCGACAAGCCGGCTCGGTGTCATAGACAAAGCCATCGGGCAAGGCGCCATCGAAGGTGAACGGCTGGCCTGTAGCCTGCTGCACCGCCTGCCAGTGCTCAAGAATGTAGCGCCGGGTATTGGGCTCCAGCGCCGAGCCGCTACCGGTGCGCAAGCCGCCCACCACCAGATGCAGCTCGACACCGGCGGCCTGGGCCTGCTCTGCCAGGGCCTGGGCCACGGGCGCAAAACCCCAGCACCATGAACACATCGGGTCCATCACATAGAGCAGGCGGGCAGACATGGCTCAAGCCTCGGAGGAAGATTGCTTGTAGTTGTAACCGATCGGGTGCGGCATGTTGCGTGCCTTGGCCAATTCGATCTGCTTCTGCCGGTCGATGGCGCTGCGGCGGGTCTTCTCGCTCAGCTTGTCCCAGCAATGCGGGCAGCTGATACCGGGCACATAGTGCTCGGAAGCCCGATCCTCGACGCTCACCGGAGTGCGACAGGCATGACATTGATCGTAGTCGCCTTCGCTCAGGTCGTGGCGAACGGTGACCCGGTTATCGAACACGAAGCAGTCGCCCTGCCACTTGCTCTCCTGCTGCGGCACCTCTTCGAGGTACTTGAGGATCCCGCCCTTGAGGTGGAACACCTCGTCGAAGCCCTCGCTGAGCATGTAGCTCGAAGCCTTCTCGCAGCGAATGCCGCCGGTGCAGAACATTGCCACCTTCTTGTGCTTGCTCGGGTCGAAGTTGGCTTTGATGTAGTCCGGAAACTCGCGGAAGCTGGTGGTCTTGGGGTCGATGGCGCCTTCGAAGGTGCCGATGGACACTTCGTAGTCGTTACGGGTATCGATCAGCAGCACTTCCGGATCGCTGATCAGGGCGTTCCAGTCCTGGGGCTCGACATAGGTCCCGACTTTCTTGTTGGGGTCGACGCCGGGCACGCCCAGGGTGACGATCTCTTTCTTGAGCTTGACCTTGGTACGGTAGAACGGCTGCTCGTCGCAATACGACTCTTTGTGATCGATATCGACCATGCGCGGATCGTTCTTCAGCCAGGCCAGCAGCCCGTCGATGCCTTCGCGGCTGCCGGAAACCGTGCCGTTGATGCCTTCCTCGGCGATCAGCAGGGTGCCCTTGATGCCGTTATCGAGCATGGCCTGCAGCAGGGGCTCGCGCAGGCTGACGTAATCTTCGAGGGTGACGAACTTGTACAGTGCCGCCACGACAATGGGTTGTGTCATGGGAAATCTCTCCAGGTGGCTACCCTCGTAAAGGGTGAACCGGATGCAAAAAAAAACGCGCCGGCTTGAGCGGCGCGTTGCGAATTCTATCAGAAAGACAGCCTCAAGCTCCAAGCGGCAAGCCGCACCTGAGTGACCTCAGACCTGCGGCGAGACGCACCGGCTCCTATCGACCACCGGCACAGGTCGGCGAGGCGGGAGCCACGCCGATCTTCGACCACTCCTCGGGGGTGTAGGTGTGCAGCGCCAACGCATGGAACTGGCCCATCAGCTCACCGAGGGTGGCGTAGACCTTCTGGTGACGCTTGACGCTGTTGAGGCCGGCGAACTGCTCGCTGACCAGTACCGCCTTGAAGTGGGTTTCCAGGCCACGGCTGTGCATGTGGCTTTCATCCAGCACTTGCAGGTGCTCGGGCTGCAGGGCCGCGAGCGCCGCTTCGATACGTTGTTGCATGGTCATTGCGGGCTCCGCTTACTTCTTCTTCGCCGGGGCCGCCTTGGGCTCGAGCTCGGCGGTCATGTCGGCCAGCAGTTTGTTCACCACCGGCACCGCGCTTTCCAGCTTGGCCTGGGTCATCTGCGCCGATTGCTGGGTCAGCTGGGGCATTTTTTCCAGGACTTTCTTGCCCAGTGGCGACTGGTAGAACGCTACCAGATCCTTGAGCTCGGATTCGCTGAAGTTGCTGGTGTAGAGCTTGACCATGTCCGGTTTCAGCTTGTTCCAGCCGATGGCCTGATCCAGCGCGGCGTTGGCCTTGGCCTGGTAGGTTTCCAGCAGGGCGCGTTTGGATTCCGGTGCTTTGGTCTGTTCAAAACGCTGGGCGAACATTTGCTGGACTTGCATGTACACCGGCGTACCGAGCTTGTCCGCATGGGCCAGGGTCAGGAAGGCCTCGGCACTGGCGTTGTGGCTGGCGGTATCGGCAAGAACCTGGCCGCTGGCACACACCAGAACAACCGCGGTACAGATGGCACGAAGACGGGTCATCGAGTTTCCTTTATCTAGCAGGCGAGGTAGAACCCCAAGGGCGCCCATTCTGCGCCTATTGATCCGCGTCCCTCAACCCCAGGCCTCGGCGCCCCCGGTTTTGCCCGGGCAACGGACACAAAACCTCCTCGCACGGAACCCGGGCCACGGATCAGGGCCTAAACTGGCCAGTCAGACTTGGAGGAATGTCACGATGAATCGAATCGAAACCGACAGCCTGGGCCAGGTTGAAGTCCCGGAACAAGCCTATTGGGGCGCGCAGACCCAGCGCTCGCTGATCAACTTCGCCATCGGTAACGAGCGCATGCCCCTGGCCGTGCTGCATGCCCTGGCCCTGATCAAGAAAGCCGCCGCCCGGGTCAATGATCGCAATGGCGATATCCCCGCCGACATCGCCCGGCTGATCGAGCAGGCCGCCGACGAAGTGCTGGCCGGCGAGCATGACGACCAGTTCCCCCTGGTGGTGTGGCAGACCGGCAGCGGCACCCAGAGCAACATGAACGTCAACGAGGTCCTGGCCGGCCGGGCCAACGAACTGGCGGGCAATCCCCGGGGCGGCAAGTCTCCGGTGCACCCCAACGATCATGTCAACCGCTCGCAAAGCTCCAACGACTGCTTCCCCACCGCCATGCACATCGCGGCGGCCCAAGCCGTGCAGTTCCAACTGCTGCCGGCGATCATCGAGCTGTCCGGCGGCCTGGCCGAACTGTCGGCCCGGCACATGAAGCTGGTGAAGACCGGACGCACCCACATGATGGATGCCACACCCATTACCTTCGGTCAGGAAATCTCCGCCTTCATCGCCCAACTGAGCTACGCCGAGCGCGCTATCCGCAACGCCTTGCCTGCGGTATGCGAGCTGGCCCAGGGCGGCACCGCCGTGGGCACCGGTCTGAACTCGCCCCACGGCTTCGGTGAAGCCATCGCGGCCGAACTGGCCGCGCTCTCGGGCCTGCCGTTCGTCACCGCGCCGAACAAGTTCGCCGCCCTGGCAGGCCACGAGCCGCTGACCACCCTGTCCGGCGCGCTGAAAACCCTCGCGGTGAGCCTGATGAAAATCGCCAACGACCTGCGCCTGCTGGGCTCTGGCCCGCGGGCGGGATTGGCCGAAGTCAAGCTGCCGGCCAACGAACCAGGCAGTTCGATCATGCCCGGCAAGGTCAACCCGACCCAATGCGAAGCCCTGTCGATGCTCGCCTGCCAGGTCATGGGCAACGACGTGGCGATCGGCTTTGCCGCCAGCCAGGGTCACCTGCAGTTGAACGTGTTCAAGCCGGTGATCATCCACAACCTGCTGCAATCGATCCGCTTGCTGGCCGACGGCTGCAGCAACTTCCAGCAGCACTGCATCGCCGGGCTGGAGCCTGATCCCCAGCAGATGGCCGCGCACCTGGAACGCGGCCTGATGCTGGTGACCGCGCTGAACACCCATATCGGCTACGACAAGGCCGCCGAGATCGCCAAGAAGGCCTATGCCGAAAACCTGACCCTGCGCGAAGCGGCGCTGGCGCTGGGCTACCTGACCGATGAGCAATTTGATGCCTGGGTCCGCCCGGAAAACATGCTGGAGGCCGGAAAACAGGGTTAGCGCGCGTCTTTTTCGCTGGCAAGCCAGTTCCTACCGCCACACTTCTGTAGGAGCTGGCTGGCCAGCGAAGCTCACCCCGCCGCAATCCGCTGCCGCCGAGCGCGCAAACCCGCCATCAATGACGGCCCCAACGCCGTCAGCGCCGACCCCAGTACCACCAGCAACGCCCCGCCATAACCCAGGCCATTGATCTGTTCGGCGTGCACATAGTCCGGCCAGACCCAGGCCGCCCAGGCCACCGCGGCAAAGGTCACCAGGGGCGTGATCGCCAGGGTCGCACTGACCCGTGACGCCTCCCAATGGGCCAAGGCTTCGGCAAAGGCGCCATAGGCAATCAGGGTATTCAGGCAACAGGCCAGCAACAGCCAGACCTGCAACGGACTCAGCACCAGGGCTTCCTGCGGATACACCCACGGAGTGAGCAACAGGGCACAGAACAGGTAGATCACCATCATCACCTGCAAGGAATTCCACACGTTCAACAACTGCTTCTGGCCCAAGGCATAAAGGGTCCAGGCCGCCGACGCCGCGAGAATGGTCAAGACTCCAGCGGTGTAGTCACTCAGGGAGGTCAGCAGCTCGCTCAGGCGCTGATTGAAGAACAGTCCGAAACCGAGCAACAGCACCAGCAGCCCCAGACCTTGCCCCAGACTGAAGCGCTCCTTGAACACAAACACGCTGGCGATCAGCAGCAGGATCGGCCCCATCTGCACCACCAGTTGCGCGGTGCCCGGGCTCAGCAGGTTCAGGCCCATCAGGTACAGCACGTAATTGCCCACCAGCCCCAGAACCGAGATCGGCACCAGCCATACCCCTTTCGGGCCGAGCGCGCGCCAGCGCGGCAAACGCCCCACCGCCGCCAGGTAGAAAAACAGACAGCCGCCGGACACCAGCAGGCGAAACCAGGTCACGGTCACCGGATCCATCACCAGCAGCACTTGCTTGAGCTTGATGGGCAGGATGCCCCACAACAGCGCGGTCAATAAGGCGAGGAACAAGCCATAGACCCAACGACCGGACGAGACGTGCATGCGAACCCCACAAAGCCTGACAAGCAAGGTCCGCATTCTAGGCCCGGGCCGGGGGCCGACACAGAGACAGTTGGCAGCAAAGCGCAAACAAGATTGTGCAGGTCGTAAAAAGCACAAGCCGCCCCCCGCAGGAGCCGGCTTGCCGACGAAGCGAAACCTAGCGCACGGCTTCGAACAATCCCGTTGCCCCCATGCCCCCGCCCACGCACATGGTGACAATGCCGTACCTCAGGTTGCGCCGCTGCAACTCGCGCACCAGATGCCCGACCTGACGCGAACCGGTCATGCCGAACGGGTGGCCGATGGAGATCGAACCGCCGTTGACGTTGTACCTGGCGTTGTCGATCTCCAGGCGGTCGCGGGCATACAGGCACTGCGAGGCGAACGCCTCGTTGAGTTCCCACAGATCGATGTCGTCCACCTTCAGGCCCTTGGCCTTGAGCAGCTTGGGCACCGAGAACACCGGGCCGATGCCCATCTCGTCGGGCTCGCAGCCGGCGACGGTAAAGCCACGGAAGAACGCCTTGGGCTTGAGCCCCAGGGCCAGTGCCCGTTCCAGGCTCATCACCAGGGTCATGGAGGCGCCATCGGACAGCTGCGAAGAGTTGCCCGCGGTCACCGAACCGTCCTCGGCAAACACCGGCTTCAAGGCCGCAAGGTTGTCCAGGGTGGTGTCCGGGCGGTTGCAATCGTCGCGGTCCACCACGCCGTCGAGGACCTGCACCTGCCCGGTACTCTTGTCCTCGACCTTGTACTTGACCGTCATCGGCACGATTTCATCGCGAAACAGGCCGGCGGCCTGGGCCTGGGCGGTACGCTGCTGGCTTTGCAGGGAGTACCGGTCCTGGGCTTCGCGGCTGACGTTGTAGCGCCGGGCCACCACCTCGGCGGTCTGGCCCATGGGGAAGTAGATGCCCGGCACCTGCTCCTTGAGCAGCGGGTTGATCAGGTTGTCGGTGTTGACGCTCTTCATGGTCAGGCTGATGGATTCGACACCGCCGGCGACGATGATGTCGCTGCAGCCGGAGGCGATCTGGTTGGCAGCAATGGCGATCGCCTGCAGGCCTGAAGAACAGAAACGGTTGAGGGTCATGCCCGCGGTGCCAGTGCCCAGGGCCGAGAGCACGGCGACGTTGCGACCGATGTTGAAACCCTGAGCGCCCTCATTGGAGCCGGCGCCGACGATGCAGTCTTCGACACTGGCCGGGTCGATGCCGTTGCGGGCAAGCAGCGCATTGACGCAATGCGCGGCCATGTCATCCGGACGGGTCTGGTTGAACTTGCCGCGAAAGGACTTGGCCAGGCCGGTCCGTACGCTGTCGACGATCACCACTTCACGCATGACGCACCTCAATTGTTGTTGTCGGGAGGAAGAGCATCGAGCATAGAGGCCCCTCCTCGGCGACCGCGACAATCATTCACTGGGCGTATGCGCGACCATCGGCCTACTTCTTGTCCTTCTTGTCTTTCTTGTCGTGCTTGTCGGAACGCTCGAACGCGGCTTCCAGGGCACGGTTGATGGTGCGCAAAACCTTGACCCGAGCCCAGCGTTTGTCGTTGGCCTCCACCAGGGTCCAGGGCGCCACTTCGGTGCTGGTGCGGTCAACCATGTCGCCGACGGCAAGGCGGTAGTCGCCCCACTTGTCGCGGTTGCGCCAATCGTCCTCGGTGATCTTGAAACGCTTGAAGGGAATCGCCTCCCGCGCCTGGAAACGCTCCAGTTGGGTGTCCTTGTCGATCGCCAGCCAGAACTTCACCACGATCACCCGGGCATCAGCCAACTGCTCCTCGAAGTCGTTGATCTCGCTGTAGGCCCGCAGCCAGTCCGCCGGCTGGCAGAAACCCTCGACCCGCTCCACCAGCACCCGGCCATACCAGGAGCGGTCGAAGATGGTGAACTTGCCCCGCGCCGGAATATGCCGCCAGAAACGCCAGAGATAGGGCTGCGCCCGTTCATCTTCGGTGGGCGCGGCAATCGGCACGATGCTGTATTGGCGCGGGTCCAGGGCCGCCGCGACCCGGCGAATGGCGCCGCCCTTGCCCGCCGCGTCATTGCCCTCGAAGACCGCCACCAGGGCGTGCTTGCGCATGCGCTTGTCCCGCAGCAGACCGGCCAGGCGCGCCTGCTCGGTAATCAACTGTTCCTCGTAATCGTCCTTGTCCAGGTGCTGGGTCATGTCCAGGCTGTCCAGCAGACTCAACTCATCCACCGCCGTCGGCAGCGGTGCGGCATTGACCTGGGTCGGCTTCAGCGGTTGACGGTTCAAGGCATTCTGCAACCCCTCCAGCAGGATCCGGCCCACGGTGAGGCTGCGGTAATGCGGATCGACGCCCTCGATCACATGCCAGGGCGCGTAGTCGCGACTGGTGCGGCGCAACACCCGCTCGCCGTACTTGACGAACTTGTCGTAAGTCTCCGACTGCTGCCAGTCCAGCGGGCTGATACGCCAGCTGTGCAGCGGGTCATCCTGCAACGACTTGAGGCGGTCCTTCATCTGCTTCTTGGACAGGTGAAACCAGAACTTGAAGATCAGCGCGCCTTCATCGCAGAGCATCTTTTCCAGGCGTTCGGCACCATTGATCGCCTGATCCAGGCGCGGGTCCTTGATCTCGCCATGCACCCGGCCCTGGAGCATCTGGCTGTACCAGTTGCCGAAAAACACCCCCATGCGGCCCTTGGCCGGAAGCATCCGCCAGTAGCGCCAGGCCGGAGGTCGCGACAGTTCTTCATCGGTCTGCTGATCGAAGGTGCGCACCTCGATCAAGCGTGGGTCCATCCATTCACTGAGCAGCTTGACCGTCTCGCCCTTGCCTGCGCCCTCGACACCATTGATCAACACAATCACCGGAAACCTGGCCTTCTGGCGCAGCTCGAACTGCGCCTCAAGCAAGGCCTCGCGCAAGGCCGGCACCTCGGCGTCGTAGGTTTCCTTGTCGATGGCGTGACCGATTTCAGCGGATTCGAACATGGGTGGCTCCCTTCCAAGAATTTTCCAAGACTAGCGGATGGACCTCGGCCAAGGAAAACAAATCCCTTAACCCGCCGCGGCTTGCCGTGGATCAGGCACGGAGCCGGTGATCGGCTAGAATGGCCGCCTTGCGCAACATGAGCCGAACATGACACCTGAACTGCCCCACGCCCAGCTCGACTGGGACGACCAAGGACGCCCGCGCTCGCGGGTCTTCGACGACGTTTACTTCTCCAGCGACTCGGGCCTGGAAGAAACCCGCCATGTGTTCATCGAACAGAACCGCCTGCGGGAACGCTTTGCCGCCTTGAACGCCGATGCGCGATTCGTCATCGGTGAAACCGGCTTCGGCACCGGGCTGAACTTTCTCTGCGCCTGGCAGTTGTTCCGGCAACAGGCGCCGGCCACTGCCCGGCTGCATTTCGTCAGCGTGGAAAAGTACCCCCTGCGTCCGGCCGATCTGCAACGGGCCCTGGCCCTGTGGCCGGAACTGACCGAACTGAGCCAGCCGTTGCTCAAGCACTACGTCGCCGTGCACGGCGGTTTCCAGCGCATCGTGCTGGATGACGGCCGGGTCACCCTGACCCTGCTGATCGGCGACGCCCTGGAGCAGTTGCCGCAACTGGACGCCCAGATCGACGCCTGGTTTCTCGACGGTTTCGCCCCGGCGAAAAACCCCGACATGTGGACCCCGGAACTGTTCGCCGAACTGGCGCGTCTGGCTGCACCAGGTTCCACCCTCAGCACCTTCACCAGCACCGGCTGGGTACGCCGCCTGTTGAACGCCGCGGGCTTCAAGATGAAGCGCACCCCGGGCATCGGTCACAAGTGGGAAGTGCTGCGCGGCGAATTCCTTGGCTGGCCCGAAGACAGCCCATCGCCGGCACAGGTCAAACCGTGGTTTGCCCGCCCGCCGGCCCAGGCCAAAACCGCCTTGGTGATCGGCGGCGGGCTGGCCGGTTGCGCCAGCGCCGCCAGCCTTGCCACCCGCGGCTGGCAGGTGCAATTGCTCGAGCGTCACGCGCACCTGGCCCAGGAAGCCTCGGGCAATCCGCAAGGGGTGCTCTACCTCAAGCTCTCCGCCCACGGCACCGCGCTGTCGCAGATGATCCTCAGCGGCTTCGGCTACACCCGGCGCCAGCTTGAACACCTGCAACGCGGCCTCGACTGGGACGGGTGCGGGGTACTGCAACTGGCCTTCAACCCCAAGGAGGCCGAACGCCAGGCGCAGTTGGCCGCGGCCTTCCCCACCGACCTGCTGCGGCAGCTGGATCAGCCAGAGGCCCAAGCCCTGGCCGGCATCGGCCTGGACCACGGCGGCCTGTTCTACCCCGAAGGAGGCTGGGTGCATCCGCCGGCCCTGTGCCAGTGGCAGGCCAAACATCCGCAGATCCAGGTCCTGGCCCACCGGGAGGTGCTGGAATTACGTCGGGTCGATCAGCAATGGCAAGCCTGGGACGGCGAACGGATGCTGGCCAGTGCGGCGGTGGTGATCCTTGCCGGTGCCGCCGAAATCAAGCGCTTCCCGGCCAGCGCCGAATTGCCCCTCAAACGCATTCGCGGCCAAATCACCCGCCTGCCGCAGACCGTACAAAGCCAGAGCCTGGCCACCGTGGTCTGCGCCGAAGGTTACGTCGCTCCGCCGCGACTGGGGGAGCACACCCTGGGCGCCAGCTTCGACTTCAACAGCCAGGACCTGACCCCGACCAGCGCCGAGCATGCCGGCAACCTGGACATGCTGCGGGAAATCTCCAGCGACCTGCTGCAACGCCTGAACGCCGAACAACTGCCCCTGGACAGCCTGCAAGGTCGTGCGGCCTTCCGTTGCACCAGTCCGGACTACCTGCCCATCGTCGGCCCCCTGGCGGACCCGGCAGCGTTCGCCGACACCTACGCCGTCCTGGGCAAGGACGCGCGCCAGGTACCAGACCTGCCCTGCCCCTGGCTCGACGGCCTGTACATCAACAGTGGCCATGGTTCTCGCGGCCTGATCACCGCGCCGCTGTCCGGCGAACTGCTGGCCGCCTGGCTGGAAAACGAGCCGCTGCCACTGCCCAGGAGCGTGGCCGAAGCCTGCCATCCCAATCGCTTTGCCCTGCGCCGCCTGATTCGCGGCAAGGCCTGAGACAGAGCGCCAACCCCGGGTATTGAACGGCACCGCCGGCCCTTGGCCGAACGCAAAAGCGCTCTTCACGCCTCAGCACCACCGGTCGGCTTATAACCGATCGGTCTAAAACTCCCGAGTTATGCACAGGTCAGTTTCCAGGTAGCCGCCCCTTTGGCGACTGCGGATCGACTCTCCCCAACGGAAAAACCGGTAAGGACTTATGTGCGGATTAGCTGGCGAATTACGCTTTGATCATCAACCTGCCGACCTGGCAGCGGTTGAACGAATCACCCACCACCTGGCCCCCCGTGGCCCCGACGCCTGGGGCTTTCACAGCCAGGGCCCGATCGCCCTGGGCCATCGACGACTGAAAATCATGGACCTGTCGGACGGCTCGGCGCAGCCCATGATCGACAACCAACTGGGCCTGTCCCTGGCCTTCAACGGCGCCATCTACAACTTCCCCGAATTGCGCGCCGAACTGGAAGCCCTGGGCTACGCCTTCCATTCCGGCGGCGACACCGAAGTGCTGCTCAAGGGCTACCACGCCTGGGGCACGGACCTGCTGCCCAAGCTCAACGGCATGTTCGCCTTCGCCATCTGGGAGCGCGACGCCCAACGCCTGTTCATCGCCCGCGACCGCCTCGGGGTCAAGCCTTTGTACCTGTCGCGCAGCGGCCAGCGGCTGCGCTTCGCCTCGGCCCTGCCAGCCTTGCTCAGGGGCGGGGATATCAACCCGATCCTCGACCCGGTGGCGCTCAATTACTACCTGAACTTCCACG
Organism: Pseudomonas sp. TKO26; assembly: GCF_003225665.1. Lineage (NCBI taxonomy): Bacteria > Pseudomonadati > Pseudomonadota > Gammaproteobacteria > Pseudomonadales > Pseudomonadaceae > Pseudomonas > Pseudomonas sp. TKO26. Next base: position 165,600 of record NZ_QKLN01000037.1, on the reverse strand, counting down.
CCGTGGTTCCGGCACCACGCACCTTGCTGGCGGGCATTGAGAAACTGCCACCGGCCACCTGGATGCGCATCGAGGCCGACGGCCGCACCGAACAGCAGACCTGGTGGTCCCTGCCCTACGGCCCCCGTGCCGACGAAACCCGGCTGAGCCTGGAAGACTGGACTGACCGAGTGCTCGATAGCACCCGCGAGGCGGTGGCCATCCGCCAACGGGCGGCGGTGGATGTCGGCGTACTGCTCTCCGGCGGGGTCGACTCCAGCCTGCTGGTGGGCCTGCTGCGGGAAGTCGGAGTGGACAACCTGTCGACCTTCTCCATCGGCTTCGAGGATGCCGGCGGCGAACGTGGCGACGAGTTCCAGTACTCGGACCTGATTGCCCGCCACTACGGCACCCGGCATCACCAGTTGCGGATCGACGAGCGCGAGATCATCGAACAGTTGCCCGCGGCGTTCCGCGCCATGAGCGAGCCGATGGTCAGCCACGATTGCATCGCCTTCTATTTGCTATCCCGAGAAGTGGCCAGGCACTGCAAGGTGGTGCAAAGCGGCCAGGGCGCCGACGAACTGTTCGCCGGCTATCACTGGTACCCGCAAGTGGATGGCGCCAGCGATCCCTATCAGGCTTACCGCGACGCCTTCTTCGATCGCAGCCATGACGACTACGCGGCCACCGTGCAGCCACAATGGCTGACCGACCACGACGCCGCCGGCGACTTCGTCCGCGAGCATTTCGCCCAACCCGGCGCCGATGCGCCGGTGGACAAGGCCCTGCGCCTGGACAGCACGGTGATGCTGGTGGATGACCCGGTCAAGCGGGTGGACAACATGACCATGGCCTGGGGCCTGGAGGCGCGCACGCCGTTCCTGGACTATCGCCTGGTGGAGCTTTCGGCCCGAGTGCCGGCGCGCTTCAAGTTGCCGGACGGCGGCAAGCAGGTGCTCAAGGAAGCAGCGCGGCGGGTGATCCCCAGCGCAGTCATCGACCGCAAGAAAGGCTACTTCCCGGTACCGGGCCTAAAGCACTTGCAGGGCGACACCCTGAACTGGGTGCGCGAACTGCTGCTGGACCCGAGCCAGGATCGCGGCCTGTTCAACCCGGCCATGCTCGATCGCCTGTTGACCGATCCCCAGGGCCAACTGACCCCGCTGCGCGGCTCCAAGCTGTGGCAGTTGGCGGCCTTGAACCTGTGGCTCAGCGAACAAGGAATCTGACCGATGAAAGCCAATGCCACGGCCTACAGCCAACGCCTGCTACGCGGCCAGGCGCCGTCCTATGAACGCCTGCAAGCGCGCTTTGCCGAGGACGGCAGCGAACCCGGGCGCGCGCCCATTGCCCTGCACTGCGGTTGGGGCCGACTGCTGATCGGCCACACCTTTCCCGATCCCGGCAGCCTGGCTGCGGAACTGCTCAACGAGCAGCCGGGTGAACGCGACATCGCTCTGTACGTGGCTGCACCGCAGCAGGTACTGGGCCTGGAACCGGCGCAGCTGTTCCTCGACCCTTCCGACACCCTGCGCCTGTGGTTCAGCGACTACCGCCAGGCCACCCGGGTGTTTCGCGGTTTCCGCATCCGTCGGGCGCAAAGCGAAGCCGACTGGCAGGCCATCAACCGCCTGTACCAGTCCCGGGCCATGCTGCCCATCGATTCGCAACGGCTGACCCCACGCCATCAGGGCGGTCCGGTGTACTGGCTGGCCGAAGACGAGGACAGCGGCGCGGTGATCGGCAGCGTCATGGGCCTGAACCACCACAAGGCCTACCAGGACCCGGAGCACGGCAGCAGCCTCTGGTGCCTGGCGGTGGATCCCGACTGCAGCCGCCCGGGCGTGGGCGAAGTGCTGGTGCGGCACCTGATCGAACACTTCATGAGCCGCGGCCTGAGCTACCTCGACCTGTCGGTGCTGCACGACAACCATCAGGCCAAGAACCTGTACGCCAAGCTGGGATTTCGCACCCTGTCGACCTTCGCCATCAAGCGCAAGAACGGCATCAACCAGCCGCTGTTCCTCGGTCCCGGGCCGCAGGCGGACTTCAACCCTTATGCGCGGATCATCGTCGAGGAGGCCCATCGTCGCGGCATCGATGTGCAAGTCGACGACGCTGCCGCCGGGCTGTTCACCCTCAGCCACGGCGGGCGCCGGGTGCGTTGCCGGGAATCCCTGAGCGACCTGACCAGCGCCATCAGCATGAGCCTGTGCCAGGACAAGCGCCTGACCCACAAGGTGCTCAAAGAGGCCGGCCTGCATCTGCCCGCGCAACAGCTGGCGGGCAGCGCCGACGACAACCTGGAGTTTCTCGACCAGCACCAGCGGCTGGTGGTCAAACCCGTGGACGGCGAACAGGGCCAGGGCGTGGCCGTGGACCTGCGCACGATCGAAGAGCTGCAGCGAGCGGTCGACAGCGCCCGCCGCTTCGACAGCCGGGTCCTGCTGGAGAGTTTCCACGAGGGCCTGGACCTGCGAATTCTGGTGATCGGTTTTGAAGTGGTGGCCGCGGCCATCCGCCGTCCCGCCGAGATCATCGGCGACGGCCAGCATTCCATTGGTGCCTTGATCGAAGCCCGCAGCCGCCGGCGCCAGGCGGCCACCGGCGGCGAAAGCAAGATCCCCCTCGACCCGGAAACCCAGCGCACCCTGCATGCCGCCGGTTTCGACTACAACAGCGTGCTGCCCGCCGGCGAGCGGCTGTTCGTCCGGCGCACCGCCAACCTGCACACCGGTGGCACCCTGGAAGACGTCACCGGCGTCCTCCATCCGACCCTGGCCGAGGCCGCCATCCGCGCGGCCCGGGCCCTGGACATTCCGGTGGTCGGCCTGGACCTGATCGTGCCGGCGGCAGACCAGCCGGACTACGTGTTCATCGAGGCCAACGAGCGCGCCGGGCTGGCCAACCACGAACCGCAGCCCACAGCCGAGCGTTTTATCGACCTGCTGTTTCCCCACAGCCAACCGGCGCCTTGATCCTTCGCCGGCAAGCCGGCTCCTACCCTCTCGTAGGAGCTGGCTTGCCAGCGAACTCTCATCGAAACCATCGATGGCCTTTTCTCATTCGGAGTTTCCATGACCCGTCAGATTCCCCAGCCCGATCTCGCCTACCTGCAGAAAGTCCTCCTGGAAATGCTCGCCATTCCCAGCCCCACCGGCTTTACCGACACCATCGTGCGCTATGTCGCCGAGCGCCTGGAAGAACTGGGCATCCCCTTCGAACTGACCCGGCGCGGGACCATCCGCGCCACCCTCAAGGGCCAGAAGAACAGCCCCGACCGGGCTGTCTCGGCGCACCTGGACACCATCGGCGCCAGCGTCCGTGCGGTGAAGGACAACGGCCGCCTGACCCTGGCCCCGGTGGGCTGCTGGTCCAGTCGCTTTGCCGAAGGCAGCCGGGTCAGCCTGTTCACCGACAACGGCGTGCTGCGCGGCAGCGTGCTGCCGCTGATGGCCTCCGGCCACGCCTTCAACACCGCGGTGGATGAACTGCCCATCAGTTGGGACCATATCGAACTGCGCCTGGACGCCTATTGCACCACCCGCGCCGATTGCGAATCCCTGGGTATAGGCGTGGGCGACTTTGTCGCCTTCGACCCCTTGCCGGAATTCACCGAAAGCGGCCACATCAGCGCCCGGCACCTGGATGACAAGGCCGGCGTCGCCGCCTTGCTGGCGGCGCTCAAGGCCATCGTCGACAGCGGCGAGCCGTTGATGATCGATTGCCACCCGCTGTTCACCATCACCGAGGAAACCGGCAGCGGTGCGGCGGCGGCCCTGCCCTGGGACGTCAGCGAATTCGTCGGCATCGACATTGCCCCGGTCGCACCGGGCCAGCATTCCAGCGAGCATGCGGTGAGCGTGGCCATGCAGGACTCCGGCGGCCCTTACGACTATCACCTGTCCCGGCACCTGCTGCGCCTGGCCGCCGAGCACGAACTACCGGTGCGCCGCGACCTGTTCCGCTACTACTTCAGCGACGCCCACTCGGCGGTCACCGCCGGCCATGACATTCGCACCGCGCTGCTGGCCTTTGGGTGCGACGCCACCCACGGCTACGAGCGCACCCACATCGACAGCCTGGCGGCGCTCAGCCGCCTGCTCAGCGCCTATATCCTCAGCCCGCCGGTGTTCGCCAGCGATGCGCAGCCGGCCCAGGGCTCCCTGGATCGCTTCAGTCATCAGCTGGAACACGACGCGCAGATGGAGAGCGACACTCGGGTGCCCTCGGTGGACAGCCTGGTGGGTAACAGGTCCTGAACCACGACCTGGGGTTTGTGCGCGCTGCAACTGGCGGCACGACCCCGGGCGCAGTAGCATCCGGGATTGTTTTTCGGAGCCCCCCAAAATGCTGATTCCCCACGACCAACTTGAAGTCGACACCCTGACCCGTCTGATCGAAGACTTCGTCACCCGCGAGGGCACCGACAACGGCGATGAAACGCCTCTGGAAACCCGCGTGCTGCGGGTGCGTCAGGCCCTGAGCAAGGGCCAGGCGGTAATCGTTTTCGATCCGGACAGCGAGCAGTGCCAATTGATGCTCAAGCACGATGTGCCCAAGGAATTGTTCGACTGATGCCGGGACCGGCCCAGCCTTTGGGCCAGGATGCTCAGCCGTTGGAAAAGCGCGGGCCGAACAGAATCACGCTGGCCCCGATCACACACAGCAGCAACCCCAACCAGTCCGAGCCCAGGGGCCGCACACGCTCCACCACCGCCAGCCAGCCAATGGACGCAACGATGTAGATACCACCGTAGGCGGCATAGGCGCGTCCGGCGTAAGTGGCTTCGACTTTGGTCAGCAACAGGGCGAACAGGGTCAGGCTGATCAGGGCGGGAATCACCCACAGGGCGCTCTTGCCCTGGCGCAACCACATCCAGAAGGCATAGCAGCCGGCGATTTCAAACAGCGCCGCAAGGAAGAACCAGAGGTAATTGAGCATGCAAGGTCTCGTCAGGATTGCCAGGTGCCGGCAACCCTAACGAGGCCATGGCGGTGGAGCAAGCTCAGTGGGCGCTCTGTTTGGCCTTGGCGCGCATCTTGTCGGCCATCAGGGTCATTTCGTCGTACAGCGCCTGAGGTTTTTTCTGCTTCAGGGCCCAGGCCATGCGCCCTTGTTCGTGGGGCAGGATCATGAACTGGCCGGCGTTGACCTGGGTGTGAATGTAATCGGCAATCTCGGCGGCGGTGATCGGCGAGCTTTCCAGCAACTTGCCCACCTGAGCCTTCATCGCCGGGGTCGGGCCGCGGAAGGAGTCCAGCAGGTTGGTCTGGAAGAACGACGGGCAGACTACGTGCACGCCGATTTCCTGCTGCGCCAGCTCCACCAGCAGGCTCTCGGACAGCGCCACTACGCCCGCCTTGGCCACGTTGTAGTTGCTCATGGCCGGGCCCTGCATCAAGGCGGCCATCGAGGCGATGTTGATGATCTTGCCCTTGCTTTGCTCCAGCAGCGGCAGGAAGGCCTTGCAGCCCTTGACCACGCCCATCAGGTTGATTGCGATCTGCCAGTCCCAATCCTCCAGGGACAGCTCGCTGAAGAAACCGCCCGATGCCACACCGGCGTTGTTGACGATGATGTCGATGCCGCCGAACTTGACCTCGCAGGCCTGGGCAAAGGCCGTCAACTGGCTGTAGTCACGCACATCGCAGCGCTGCACGAAGCCGTCGCCACCGGCTGCGCGTACCTGCCTCAGGGTTTCCTGCAGTCCCGCCTCGCTGACATCGGACAAGGCCAGCCGCCAGCCATCGCGGGCCCAGCGCAAAGCGATTTCGCGACCCAGGCCGGAGCCGGCGCCAGTGATCATCATGCGATTTTGCATAAGAGTTGCCTTGTTGTTCCGGGGAAGATGGGCCGCAGTGTAGCGAAGGCCACTGCGCCACCCACGCACCATCAGAATGCTGAATGCCCCGGGCAAACCAATCAGTTGGTGAACACTACAGCGCCCGCAAAAGGCAACCTTGCCAGGTGTAAAGGAAATAACCCTGGAAGCGAAAAAACTTAAAAAACTTTGAATTTTCTCGAAAGGAGCCTGGTCGGACTTATTAAGCGCCTGGCTTTATCCATCAAGCCAAGTTGTCCTTGAACAACCGGGTTGTTCAACACTACTCCAATAAGGAAACCACCATGGGCACCATTCTGATCGTCATTCTGATTTTGCTGCTGATTGGCGGCCTACCTGTTTTCCCACACTCCAGAAGTTGGGGCTATGGTCCTTCGGGAATCATCGGTGTCGTGCTGGTGGTGCTCCTGGTTTTACTGCTGCTGGGCAGGATCTGAATTATTGAAAAAGTTCCACCATCGATTCACACAAGCCAAAAGCGTCCTGATCAACAGGGCGCTTGGTGCAGTTCAAACATCAATGAAAAACGTCCACTCATTCATAGATGAACGTCACCATGGCATTGGTCCGAACATAACCAGCCGTCACTTTCGGACCGTAATTCAAGTAAAAGACGGTTAACGGTATGCTAAGCATTTCTTCATCGACAGTAGTTTGCGTAGTCTTGAACTCCGTCCGGGTGCCAAGTTCCTGTATAACCTGGCTACTGGCATCACCTTGTACCAGAATCAACCCCACCCCCTTGGCCATGCCCTCGTCTTGGCTATTGAGCAGAACATGCCCATTGTAGATGCCCCCATCAATGACATAGGCCACCTTGATCCCTTTGTCACACTTAAGATCGATCGCGAACGACGTAGGGTTAAACACAAATTCATCCGTAGTGAACTTTCTCAACGGGACGGAAGGCATGATGACCGTTTGCACCGGACGCAGAACACTACAACCACTGCGCTGAGCGTTGTACGACACGTTATTGAACAAGATCTCATTGCTCAATTGGTTGTGGTAATAAATCCTGATCTTGTGATCGGTGAACTTTCCTGAACTGATGGGACCAGTCTTGACCAGTTCCAACTTGAACTTATGTGGGGGTGTATAAGTAGTGGGGTTCAGCCGACGCTCGAACCTGGGCCACTCCATGTACACACCACCCTCGTTGTACCAGTAAATCCGCATGCCAATTCCTGGCACCCCGGTCTCATAGACATGTTCGTAGGCTGTCTTGGTGGCGCCCCCCACAAAACCGTAGTCAAACCAAAGCCCATCACCGCTACAGTTCATGGTCGTTTTACCCTGATCAATTTCCTTGACCAGAATAGTGCTGCCCACCGGAATATCGCGAGGAGGCTTAAGCATGGCGAAATCGGCACTGGTAAAGTGTGTCGACAGTGGACTTCCGGTACAGGTATTAGCCCAAGCATAATTGCCATACATGGTGCTAAGCAGTAACCACGCGATCAAGGGCCATCGATTGTTTAGCAGGACTCTAATATTCATCCATTACCTACCTGTTTAAGATTCGGCTGCCCGTATGGCAGGGCAACTCCAATTGCTGGTAGTACTCGTCATTCGGAGCGGGATCGCTGGGCATGCGATAAGACGCGAGGCAGTTCTGCCCTTCTCCCCACTGGATCAATAACTGGCCTTGACCTTCCAAGCCTCGGACAAAGGCTCGACCGCCCTGTCCAACCTGCGTCAACACCTCCCCCGTAGGCCCGAAGACTTGCGCCCCCAGGGGAATCATCTCGCCATCGTCGCGCACCAGCTTGAGCAGCATCGCCCGGCCCGTCACGGTCGGATAACGCAGCATGACCACGGCGCCCGCGCGCGGAGCGACCTGCTGCGATGTCATCTCCAGCTCGACATCCCGAGAGGTGCCTTTAGGGTCCAGCGCCATGTCGTTGCGTCGATAGGGCGTTAGCCCCGTCACCACCGCATACCCGTTGTCAGCGATTCGAGTAGAGGCGTTACTGAGCACTTGAGCGCCCTTGGCACCGGAGGCTTCAAGCACGGCTATGGTTTCGCCCTGACTCGAGGTTGCGTTGATGCCTCCCGGGTGGGCGACCAGGGTGCCTTGCATGGCCAAGTTGGCTTGCTGATAGTTCTCTCCGCGGCTGGCACTCAGGCTGTAATTGGCGTGGCTCGCGTCATAGCGCAGGTTCCCGCCATAGTTGCTATTGCTCTGCCCCTCATACAGGTCGCGTGAACCGTAGAGGCTGTAACCGACCTGGCCACTTTCACCAAGACCACCGCTCAACGAAGTATTGACGCCGTGATTGCCGCTGCCGTCGTAGCTGATGGACGAGTTCAGAAAGGGTGAATAGCGGCTGCGCCCCAAAGGCAAGCTGATACTCAGCAGGTACTGATTGTCCATGCTGCCGCTACCACTGCGGGTGCGGGTGGCGCTGAAGCTGAAGCCTCCCCAGTCGAAGTTGTTGGAGTACCCCACCTGATAGCTCAAATCCCGCCCCTGGTCGCGACTCCAGTAGTTCTGCGCCAGACCGGAAAAACTCAGTTGTCCCAGGCGTTCGCCTATCGGTTGGCTCAGGCTCAACTGCAGCCGACTGCGTTGCTTGAGCGACAGGTTTTGCGACGGGTTGTCCTGCAGGCGCGCGAACTCGTCGAAGTTCAGATAGCCCTCGCTGGAAAAGCGGTAGGCCGCCACGCTGAAGTTAGTGGCGGTGCTTGCAATCTGCTTGTTGTACGACAAACGCAGGCTGCGGCCACTCAATTGCGCGCTGCTGTCAGCCTGGTCACCGTTCAAGCCTGAGGCCTGGGAATGAGTCAGATCCATCGCCACCGCGCCCAGGGAAGTGCTCAAGGCCACCCCACCCTGCAAGGCCCGATAATCCCGAGCCAGGATACTGCCGCCGTAACCGGTCCACAGATTGGACAAGCCGTACTGATAGGTGCCCTGGACAAAACCGGGCAGGCTATCAAGGCTGTCATCGCGCAAGCGTCCGGCGCTCAGGCTGAAGCGCGAACTGCCGGGCCGCAGTAGCTGGGCCATCGAGGCATAGGGCACCACAAAGCTTTTGGTCCGTCCATCGGCCTCGGTGATGGTGACGTTGAGGTCACCGGCGTAACCGGCGCTGTTCAGATCGTCAATGGCAAAGGGCCCAGGAGGCACCGTGGTCTCGTACAGCAGATTCTGCCTCTGGCGCACGCTGACCTTGGCGGTGGTATCGGCAACACCACGGATCACCGGAGCAAACCCACGCATCGAATCCGGCAACATGCGCTCATCGCTGCGCAGCTGTATGCCGGTAAAGGAAAAACTGTCGAACAGATTGCCGGGGGTATAGAACTCGCCCAGGGTCAATTGGGCCTGGGCGGCGGTGATATCGCGCTGCACATAGCTACTCAAGGCGTTGTACTGACTGCTCCGGCCGGAACTTGACTGGCCGTCGTAGCGATAGGAGCCATTGTGTCGCAGACGCCATTGGCCAAGGTTCAGACCGGTGTTCAGGCCGCTGTAGAACTGACGACTGCTCTGTCCACTGCTACGGTTCTCGGACAGGTTGTGGTTGTAGCCAAGAAAGCCGGCATTGACCCCCGCGTCCCATTCTTTGGGAGACACATAGCCACGTTTGGTCCGGGTCAGGTAAAGCTGGGGAATGGAAAGATCGGCACGCAGGTCGGCCATATCCACCTCAAGATGCCCCTGAGGCACCATTTCATCAGGCCCCAGGCACTCTGCTGCCCGAGCCAGGGTGGCCTGATCCTCAGGCAACCGGGTGAAATCAACGCCAAGCTGCTCCAGCAAAGCAGGCGGCAGACAAGGCTCGACCTTCGAGCCATCGACCGATCTCCTGAGCAGGATTTCTTGAGTCCCAATGCGGTTCTGGTTGAGATACAAGTCAAGGCGATAGGTGCCAGGCGTCAGTGGGTTGCCTCGCTCATAGCTGGACAGATCCAGCGTTTCTCCACGGCCGTTGCCAAAAAATGCCGGATTGAAGCGAATAGGTTCAGCTGCATCGCTTGCATCGCTAGCCACACACAACAAGACCAGCATCATCGTTGGTGGAATGAAATCGTCACGCACAACAAGACACTTTCTAAAGTAAGAAAATGCACGAAGCACAACTAAAAATAACAAAACTGACAAAGCACTCATCTAACCTGTCCATATAGTCAGAACGATGAATCAATGACTAAAGTACCGAGCGAATCATCTCAGCACGAACATGAAGTGAGTGATAGCCAACGAATTTTCTGTTTTTTATAACGACAGCTTAGCCTCAGCATGCACATTTGACCCAAAATCGTTGATCCAGTCGTATATCACCCCACCCTCTATCTCCGAGGTATTTATTGCTTGTTCAAAAACGAAATCAGCAGAAGATTTTGGTGCAACCATGTGACTCTTTACCTTCAGCGCCTTACCATTTTTAAGTTTCAATTCAACAGAATTGAAAGACACATGAAAGGCACCATCATTCGTCACACGCAATACAGTTCCCTTAGTAGAACCTAACAAACTCCAACGCAATTTTTCGGCGCTCTGACTGACGCTTCCCGGGAGATCTGCAGGGCGAAAAAACAACTTCAGACGTGTACGAAAAGCAAACTGCATATGATTGCCAATCTGCTTGCCGGGTAATGGTGGCACATCTAACACATTGAGCCAGAACACCGACTCACGATCCTTGGGTACAGTGTTTGACGGAGCATAAGCAATACGCAGCGACTGCCCCTTGCTAGGGTCTATCCTCACCATGGGCGGCGTTACCACGAATGGTGCATCCACCTCATCGGGCTTTGCATCGACGCGACCATCGTCGATCCACGTCTGGACCAACGCCGCTTTTTGCCCTTGATTGCTCAGCCTGAGAGAAACCTCACGCTCCTTAGCTGGATAGACGATTCGTGTAGCATCAATCACCACGCTGGCTTGGACAGATAAAGAACACAGCGAAATAGCGATACAACTAAGTAGCCCAGAAGGGAAACAGCGAAACATAGATTTATTTGCTCGCAACGTAAAGCCTTGAAGCTTTAGCCTCAAGGCTTTTATTTCATTCGTAAATGAGGTCAAACATTAATTCAGCTTTTACATCACCCGATGTAACTGGTCCATTAGCGGCCAGATACTGAGCAAAAAACGGAAATACTGTCAGCTCAGTATCAGCTGCAAATGGAACTAGCGGATTCCCAGCGAACTGTTCGAGAAGGTGAATGGCTTTATAGTCATGATCAAGTAGCTGTATCTGAGCCGTCGACCCACCGGGAGCCTTGTTGAGGATAGCGCCAGTAGCTTCATCAATCGTGTTTGAGTTTACGACAAATCTCCCCTTCAATTTAGTTCCATCACACTTAGTGACCGTGATAGAAAAAGGACGTGGAGAAGAAACATTGCCAGCGGCTTTAAGAGCATTGACACTTACCGTATCAAGTTCGGGATTTGTAGCCTCTACTACGCATGTCGACTCCGTCACCTTACCTTGAAACAGAACCAGCACATCATGCGCAAAAGCACTGTTTACTCCGAGGAATAACCCAGATACAACACCCGCTGCCAAACAAAACTTTTTCATTAGATTCTCCCTTTACCCATCGTCATGGCGCACTAACAACCGCACCATTCAACAATCAATGCTGCGTGCCAGATCTGGAGTGCTGTAGGTATCCATCCGGGCCGAAGCGGATGCGATCATTACAGTCTGTTGTATTGGCTAACATCAGATGAATCCTAAAACCCAAGAAACTTCCTGTTTGAAGGCGAGAAATCGACTACTCCGCAAGAAACTTTTCCCAAGAAGAACGGGAAATACCTCAAGACCAGTGAATGGCCTCATCTGTCGACAGGCAAAAAAAAACACCCCATCAGGGGTGTTTTCTTTACCAGTCAGGTCTTGCCAGCGCTCCACGGGAGCGGACAGGTCCAGCAGTCAATCCGGCTTGCCGTTGACCACGCCAGCGGTGTTGTCGAGCAGGCTCTTGGTCGCGGTCTGCAGGAAGGACTCCAGCTTCTGCTTGAGTTGCGCCTCATCGGCGGCTCCGGAAATCAGCTCGCCGCCTGGGGTTGCACCCAGTTCGTACTTGTACAGTCTGGGCGGCATTTCCTTGGGCAATACCAGCACCCGATCCGCCGTCAGCAGCGCCACGGTCTGATCGCTACCCGAGGGCTTGATCACGCCAAAGCCCTTGTCGCCTTCGGGCAGGTTGAGCAGGTCGCGCCCCCAGCACTGGTGCAACACATCGCCACCGAGGCGGCCCATGATGGTTGGCACGATATCGATCTGCGTGCCCACGGTGTGGTCGCGCTGGCCGAACTTCTCCTGGATACCGGGTGCAATCATCAGCATCGGCACGTTGAAACGGCCCAGGTCCATTTCAGTAATCTGCTGCTCGTTGCCAAAACCGTGGTCGCCGACCACGACAAACAGCGTTTCCTTGAAGTACGGCTCCTTGCGCGCCTTCTCGAAGAACTGGCCCAACGCCCAGTCGGAGTAGCGCATGGCGGTCAGGTGCTCGTTGAGACTGCCACGGTCGGTGACCTTCTCCACTGGCAATGGTGTCGGCAATGCATAAGGGGTGTGGTTGGACAGGGTTTGCAGCAGGGCATAGAACGGCCCCTTGCCATCACGGGCCTTCAACTCTTCCAGGCCGCGGTTGAACATGTCCTGGTCGGACACACCCCAGGTCGGGTCGGAGAACACCGGATTGACGAAGTCATTGCGGCCGACGAAGTTGGTCATGCCCTGGTTGCCAAAGAACCCCGACTGGTTGTCCCAGGCGAAATCACCGTTATAGACATACACATCGTCGTACTTGCGGGCGCTGAGCAGTTGCGGCAAGCCGGACAGCTTGTGGCTGCCTTCCGGAGTCTGCATCAGGTACTCGAAGCCCGGCAGGTTGGGGAAGCAAGCCATGGTGGCGAACATGCCCTGGTGAGTATGGGTGCCGTTGGAGAAGAAGCGATCGAACAGCAGGCCTTCCTTCGACAGCTTGTCGAAATAGGGTGTGACCTGACCCGGACGCTCCAGCGCTCCAACCGAGTGCCCGGCGAAGCTTTCCATCAGGATCACCACGACGTTCTTGATCGGCAGGGTCTTGTCCGCATCCGGGGTGTAGTTGCGGCGCACGGCGGCGATATCCGCATCCACCAGCTTGTCGCTCGGCACCAGCAGCATGTCGCGTACGGTCTGCTGAGCCAGAGGCTGAGGCAGGGTCGCCTTCCAGATATTGTTGCGGTCTTCGGACAGGCGATCCTTGGCCGCCGCCATCAACTGCAGAGTGCCGTTGAGGCCCAGCTGGTTGGCGAAGTTCGACTCGGTGGTGTAGACGTCGCCCCAACGCATGGGCGGGCCCTGACGCAGCGTGCCACGAGCGGCGACCACACAGATCAGCAGGCAGACCACGAACACCGCGATGCGCGCATACCAGGGCGCAATCTGCCGAGTGCCGACATTGCCTCCGCTGAACGGGCCGCGCGGCCGGGTAGCGCGGTCAGCGCCCTTGAATGCCAGGCTGAGAATCCAGGTCCCCACCGCCCAGGCCAGCAGGTAGCGAACCACCGGGAAACCGTACCAGAGCATGCTCATCACGGTTTTCGGATCTTCTTTCACGTACTGAAAGACCAGGCCATTGAGGCGCTGGTGGAATTCACGGTAGAAGTCCATCTCCATCAGGCCGAGGAACAGCGCGATGCTGGAGGTCACCGTCAACCAGAAGCGCAACAGTCCGCGCGCCGCCATGGCCCGGGCACTGGTCAGCGCCAGGATCAGCGGAACGCTGAGATAGACCACCAGCCGCAGGTCAAAACGCAGCCCGTTGGCAAACGCCTCAAGGAAGGTCGAAGCCGGAGTGTCGAGAATCATCTCGCGGTTGTAGATCAGCAGCGCAACGCGCAACAAAGAGAGCATCACCATCACGACCAGCGCGCACAGCAGCGTGTAGGCCAGATGGGATTTAACGGTCGGTTGCAGCAGGCGATTCGAGGATCGCTGCTGACTCAGGGCATCCGAGTTTGCCATGTCGTTTTAGGACCCATTGGAAGTTTAAGTTGCAAAGAAAAAGCAGCGTTCTGCCCTCTTTTTGTCGCCAGGGCGACGGGGGATTACGCGGTGCGCAGATGTTGCACGATCACTGAAGGCATTGCCATTGATTAGTGGGTACTACCGACAAGCCCACCTCCTACAGCTCTGGAACAACAGATTGCAGGGATTTACAGCTCGTGGAAAAACGCCGGCGAATTGTCTTTGAGGCTTTGTGAAAATTTCGTCCAACGCATGTTTAGACACACAAAAAGGGCCTCACGGCCCTTTTCTTCATCTTGCAACCTTCGCGGGTCAGAGCCGCACATTGCCTCGCGGCCCGGCAATGGCCCAGATGATCAACCCCAAGACCGGCAGGAAGATGATCAACAGCACCCAGAGGATCTTCATCCCGGTTTCGGCGCCGCTTTTCAGCACATTGATGATGGCCCAGATATCCAGGGCCAGAATGATCAGGCCAATCAGGCCATTGAAGGTGGAACCCATGGTGTCGCTCCCAAATGATGGTGTGCTTCCTTAGGATAGCCGTCCGCCTTCGGGGTTCCGCTGTGTTGCACCAAGGCCCGTGATTCAGACGTGCACGGCAATCTTCAGCGCTTCCAGGGCCGGCGCCGCGGCGATACCGACCTCGGCACACAGCTCCAGCACTCGCGGCAGGTCATTGCCGTAGACCAGCACCATCTGCAGCTCGTCATCCAGTAGCTGGCTGAAATTCATCAGCACATAGCCGCCGTTCTCCGGGTTCATGCTGCCCATCTGGATCTGGATGCGGTTCAAGGCCGTCAAGGCATCGATCTTCGCCAACTGCTTGGGCTTGATGTTGAAAGGCACGTCCTTGCCGAAGGAAGCGACGATCTGTGCGAACAGGTCGACATAAGTGTCGGCCTGAAACAGCACGGTATCCGGCAAGCTGCCAACCACCACCCACTCGCCCAGGGGAATGGGGAAGCTGTCGTCATAGTTGATGTCCGGGTTGGCTGCCAGGAACGCCTGGGGGTCGGCGTAGGCCTGGGCCGCTTCGTCGGCGATCTGCTGGATCTCGGCGTCGCCCATGCACCCGGAGCTGATTTTGCTGATGAGTTCAATGAGGGCGGTTTTCATGGGCACATCCTGAAGGCAAGGAAATTCGAGGGCGCGAAGGATAGCCTAAAGTGCGCGGCCAGACCTACGCCTGTTAGGCGGGCCTGGCGCTCTCGCCCCTCGGGCCCGGACGGCTCAGGCGAGGAGTTTTTCCAGCTGTGCGGCAGTGTCCATCGCGCCCATGGTCTTGGCGGCTTCCAGGGCGCTGACACCATTGCTGTCGCGCGCCTTGAGATCGGCGCCCTGGCTGATCAGGTAGGTGACGATTTCGCAGCGGTTGAACATCGCCGCCATCATCAGCGCGGTCCGCCCGTCAAAGGACGCCCCCTCAACTTGCGCGCCGCCCTCCACCAACGCCTTGACCACCGCCAGGTCGCCCTTGAAGGCGGCGCCGGCAATCGGACTCTGGCCATTGTCGTTGCGGATCTCGGGATCGGCCTTGTGCTTGAGCAGCACCTGCACGGCGTCCACATGCCCGTAATAGGCGGCCAGCATCAGCAAGGTGTCACCCTTGTGGTTGCGCAGGTTGACCGGCAGGCCACTGGCCGCCAGCTTGTCGAGCATCTGTGCGTCACCCTGGCGGGCCACGTTGAATACCTGTTCGACAAACTGGGCGGCCTCGTCTTCAGTCATCTGGCGGCTTTTGTCGGTCATCGGAAACTCCAGGTTCGGCCAATCGGAAAGGCGCTAGTGTCCCCAAGCCGGCCGCGGCCTGTCATCCCTTTTTTGCCAAGAACCGCCATAGACAGAATCAATAACGCAGGCGTCCGGCCTGAATGTCCGCCAGAATCGGCGGGGTCAGCCGCACGTAAGTGTCCGACCCCGGCAACCAGGCGTAGACCGGATCATCGGCCACCTGCTCCAGGTCGAATGCCTGCTCCTTGAGGCGGCTTTTCTGGTATTTGAAAGTGCCCGTGGTGTCCATCTTCACCTTGATCCGCAGAAACAGGGGCACGGCATACGCCGGCAACTGCTGCCGGGCAAATTGCAACAATTCGCTGAAATCCAGGGTCGCCAGGGACTGCGCGGGGGTGATCGCCACCATCCCCGCCCGGCCGTTGGTGTTACGGATTTCAACGCCATAGGCCACCACTTCGGCAATCTGCGGATGCCCCAGGAGAATGTTCTCCACTTCAGTGGTGGAAACGTTCTCGCCTTTCCAGCGATAGGTGTCCCCCAGCCGATCGACGAACTGCACATGGCCAAAACCGATGTCGCGCAGCAAGTCACCGGTGTTGAAGTAGCAATCGCCCTTCTCGAACACATCCTTGAGGATCACCTTGAGGTTCTTCTCCGGATCGGTGTAGCCATCCAGCGGCGCCTTGTCGTCGATCTTCGCCAACAGCAGGCCCTGACCGCCCTTGGCCACCTTCTGCATGAAGCCCTGGCTGTTGCGCAGTGGCGCGCCGGTGTCGTGGGCATACTCCACCAACGCCCAGGGAATCAGGGAAAACCCCACCGTGTTGTCGAAGTTGAGGATATTGCTGAAACCGATATTGCCGTCGCTGGCCGCGTACAGCTCACAGACATGAGCGACGCCGAAACGCTGCTTGAACTCGCTCCAGACTCCCGGGCGCAGGCCGTTGCCGATCATTTTCAGCACACCATGCTCGGTGTCCTGCGCACTGCCTGGCTGATCGATCAGGTAGCGACACAGCTCACCGACGTAGCCCAGGGTCGTCGCCTTGTAGCGACGCGCATCATCCCAGAACTGACTGGCGCTGAACTTGCGGCGAATGGCGAATCCCGACGCCCCGGTGATGGCCGAGCCCCAGCACACGCACAACCCGGTGGCGTGGTACAGCGGCAGGGTGCAATACACCACGTCGTCGGGCCGCATATCCAGGGCAATGGTGCCGAAACCAGCGGAGGTGCGCATCCAGCGCCCATGCTTGAAGATCCCCGCCTTGGGCAGCCCGGTAGTGCCGGAGGTATAGATATAGAAGCAGGGGTCATTGAAGAAGATCTGCTGGGTCTGCTGCAGATTGTCTGCGGGATAACCGGCACTCTCGCGCATCAGGTTGAGCATCCCCTCCGGGGCACTGCCCGGATCGGCGAGGGTATCCTGATCGGCCACGAACCAGGTGCGCTGCGGGTCGATACCCACCTGATCGCGCACCGCGCCATAGGCCGCCAGCAACTCACCGCCCAGCATGATTCCCGCCGGCTTCACCAACTGCAGACTATGCGCCAGCACGCTGTGGGTCTGGGCCGTGTTGAGCATGGCGCAGATCCCGCCGAGCTTGGCCACCGCCAGCACCGTGACCAGCAGTTCCGGACGGTTCTCGATGAAGATCGCCAGCACATCGCCCTTGCCGATGCCCCGGTCGTGCAGGTAGGCGGCGATACGGTTGGCCCACTGATTGACCTGGGAATAACTGAGAACCCGCTCGCCGCACAACAAGGCCGGCCCATCGGGATTGCGCAAGGTCGCCTGCTCGAAACTCCAGCCCAGACCACAGGCCTGATCAGGCTTGTCGATGTTGCCCGCCCTGACGCCGCGCACCACCCGCGGCAGGGCCCTGGCAATGGAGGGCAGCTTACGCAGCATCATGCCCCAGGTGATCATGTCGCTATTGTGCTTGTTCATGCTGACTCCGGTTCGAAGACAAAGGTCTGTGCCCCGACCACACAGGTCGGACGTGACAAGTTCTGGAACAAGAATCAACCGGGCGCTACGCCCCTAGTGTCGGCAACAGGCAAGCAGAGGCGGTGGATGGATCCCGGGACGGGACGGAAGAACAACAAACGCGGCGCTGCTGACAGCACCGGCAGTGGAGCGGTGGGACCGTTCATGGAGGGCGTCCTGGTATTTTTATTATCTGGTGGGCTGGATCGCTCGATCACGCCACAACCATTCCATGTCACAGACACGCCTCGCAAAGGTCTTTGGCAAAGGGCCAAGGCCGATTTGAAACGGCGCGACTGGCTGGAAAATACGTCAGCGGTCGCGAGACTGTACACGGAGTTTTTGCAAACTTTTGTATCTCACCCGCTGCGTTCTGCCGAAGGCTGCAACCCCCGTATCAGCGAGTGAATTTTGCGCCGGAGCCTGCAGTCACACCCTCGTGCCCAGGCCAGCCCCAACCCGCCGCCGGCCTGCAAAATGCAGGATGCACGATGGCCTTTCATGCAATTTGCACGAATCACGATTTCAACAAAAATTATAACTAATTGATTTAAAAGGAATTTTAAAAAAAACAATACTGGCACAATCACTGCACCTATCCGTTCACGCTTGCCATTCAAGAGCTAACGGAGCTGATAGACATGAGCCTGATCCAAGAAAAATTCTCCTCCCTGTTCTCCAACTTCGAAGTCACCACCCAGCCTCGTCCCGACGGCGGCATCCTGCTGACCTTGCGCAACAGCGAAGGCAAAGTGTTCAAGCGTTCGATTTCCTACGCGCAGCTGCACGCCGCCGACCAACTGTCCTGGGCCATCAGCGCGATTCGTCGGGATCTGGCCGAACAGGCCAGTGAACTGCCACAGATTTCCATGCTGCAAAGCCAGAACCGCTTTGCCCTGCCGACCTACCACAGCGCATAAAGCCTGCTGCCATGGTTCGACTGGCCGGCCCACCTTGCGTGGGACCGGCCTATGGCCGTTGTTCCTCGTGCCTAGTCTTCCAGCCGCGGGAACTGGCTGGCGATGGCGTCGCCGGTCGGATTGGCGACCCAGCCTTGCGCATTAGTGAACAGACGGATGGCCACCAGATTGGGTTCCTCGCCCATATCGAACCAATGCGCAGTGCCCGCAGGCAGCGAAATCAGGTCATTTCTTTCGCAGAGCACGGCATAGACGTAGTCGTCGATGTGCAGGGAGAACAGGCCGCGTCCGGCCACGAAAAATCGCACTTCATCCTCGCCATGGCGATGTTCGTCGAGAAAGCTGGCGCGCAGTTCGGCTTTCTGTGGGTGGTCGCGGTTGAGGCTGATCACGTCGACGCTGAGATACCCCTGCTCGGTCATCAACCGGTCGATCTGCTCTCGATAAGCGTCGAGCACCTCTTGCTGGCTGGCGCCCGGCGCGATGCGGGTGGTAGCCGGCCAGCGCTCGAAGCGAATGCCCTGCTCGGCCAGGGTCGCCGCGATATCGTCGAAATGGGTCAGAACCTTGTTCGGCAGGTCCGGGCTGGATACGTGGTAGACGGACAGGCTGCTCATGACGGCAACTCCTCTTGCATGCGGGTGGCAATGATAACGGCTGCGGCCATGGCGGCGACGCTGGCAATACTAAAGGTCAATGTGGCGCCCAGGACGTTCCAGCTGTAGCCGGCATACAAGGCCCCCAGCGCGCCACCGGTTCCAGCCAGCGCGGCATACAACGCCTGCCCCTGGCCTTGCTGGCGCGCACCGAAACTGCGCTGGACAAAATGAATCGACGCGGCGTGAAAACTGCCGAAGGTGGCCGCGTGCAACACCTGCGCCAGCAACAGCATCCAGAAATACTCGGCCAGACTGCCCAGCAGCAACCAGCGCAGCGCCGCCAACAGAAAACTCGCCAACAGCACTCGACGCACGGAAAACCGCGCGAGAATCCGGCTCATGGCCAGAAACATCAGCACCTCGGCCACCACTCCCAGGGCCCAAAGCACGCCGATCAGGCCGCGGGTATAACCCAGACGTTCCAGATGCAGGGTCAGGAAGGTGTAGTAGGGCCCATGGCTCATTTGCATCAACGCCACGCACAGGTAGAAGGCCAGTACCCCGGGACCGCGCAACTGCTTGAGAAATCCGTCCCCGGCCAGGCGCGGCCCCTGAACCACGGGGCGGGCATTGGGCACCCACAGGCTGCTGAGCACGATCCCCGCCATGATCAGCACCAGCGCCACGGGATAGATATCCAGGCTCAACCACTCGAATAGGCGGCCCATCGCGACCACCGTAAAAATGAAACCGATAGAGCCCCAGAGACGGATCTGGCTGTAGCGAGAGGCCTGCCCTTGCAAGTGCGCCAGGGTGATCACCTCGAACTGTGGCAGCACTGCGTGCCAGAAGAAGGCATGCAGGGCCATGACCATCGCCAGCCAGGCGTAGCTCTTGCTGACGAAGATAAGGGAGAAGCAGACCAGGGTGCAGAACGCGCCAAAACGCACGATTGCCAGGCGCCGGCCGGTGTAATCACCGAGCCAGCCCCACAGGTTGGGCGCTACGCAACGCATGAGCATGGGAATGGCCACCAGCTCACCGATCCGCGCGCTGGAAAAACCCAAATGATCGAAATACAACGCCAGGAACGGCGCGGTCGACCCCAGCAGGGCGAAGTAGAACAGGTAGAAGCTGGAAAGCCGCCAGTACGGCAGCGTCGCCCCGGCCATCAGGCCGTGGCGACTGGCAGAACCGCCATTACAGCTGACCCAATACCGGCGTGCTGACGCGCACGTCGGCATTCTGGCCGCGGTGACGCAGCAGATGATCCATCAGCACGATAGCCATCATCGCTTCAGCGATCGGCGTGGCGCGAATACCCACGCAGGGGTCATGGCGGCCCTTGGTGATCACGTCCAGCGGGTTGCCATCGATATCGATGGAGCGCCCTGGCGTGGTGATGCTGGACGTCGGCTTGAGCGCCAGGTGGGCGATGATCGGCTGCCCCGAGGAAATGCCCCCGAGGATGCCGCCGGCGTTATTGCTGAGAAAGCCTTGCGGGGTCAGTTCATCACGGTGCTCGGTGCCGCGCTGGGCGACGCAGGCGAAACCGGCGCCGATCTCCACGCCCTTGACCGCATTGATGCTCATCAATGCATGGGCCAGTTCGGCATCCAGACGATCGAAGATCGGCTCGCCCAGGCCCGGCATCACGCCTTCGGCCACCACGGTGATCTTGGCTCCCACCGAGTCCTGATCCCGACGCAACTGATCCATGTAGGCCTCAAGCTCCGGAACCTTGTCCGGATCGGGACTGAAGAAGGCGTTGTCTTCTACCGAATCCCAGGTCTTGAAGGGAATCTCGATCGGCCCCAGTTGGCTCATGTAGCCGCGGATCACGATGCCCTGGGTGGCCAGGTATTTCTTGGCAATGGCTCCGGCCGCCACGCGCATGGCGGTTTCCCGCGCCGAACTGCGACCGCCGCCGCGGTAATCGCGAATGCCGTACTTGTGGTGATAGGTGTAGTCGGCGTGAGCCGGACGGAACAGATCCTTGATCGCCGAATAGTCCTTGGACTTCTGGTCGGTGTTGCGGATCAGCAGGCCAATGGAACAGCCCGTGGTCTTGCCCTCGAACACTCCGGAAAGGATCTCGACTTCGTCGGGCTCCTGGCGCTGGGTGGTGTGCCGACTGGTACCGGGCTTGCGCCGGTCCAGATCACGCTGCAAATCCTCCAGTGACAGCTCAAGACCCGGCGGGCAGCCGTCGACAATGGCGACCAACGCCGGGCCATGGCTTTCGCCCGCGGTGGTGACAGTGAACAGCTTGCCGTAGGTATTGCCGGACATGCGGGGAGCTCCGTGAAATCAGCCGAAATAACTCAATCAGGATTACTGAAGGGCGCAAGTATACGCAGGCTACCCAACTAGTTCATCCTCGAACCTTCTGCCGCTGCCCGAGTCCAACTGGCACCTTATCCATGATGGCGTGATGATGCTGCGAGCCCTTCTCTTGAGCCTTTCCCTGTTCACCGGCCTGGTCCAGGCCACCGTCCTGCAACGCCCAGTCAGCCTGGACACCGGCCACGGCGAGCTGTATGGCTCGTTGCTGCTGCCCAAGTCCGAGCAACCCGTGCCGGTGGTGCTGATCATTTCCGGCTCGGGCCCCACCGACCGCGACGGCAACAATCCCGACGGCGGACGCAACGACAGCCTCAAGCGCCTGGCCTGGGTCCTGGCCAAGCACAACATCGCCAGCGTGCGCTACGACAAGCGCGGTGTGGCAGCCAGCCTCGCGGCGACCCCGGATGAACGCAACCTGACGCTCGATGCCTACGTGGCCGACGCTGTGGCCTGGGGCAACAAGCTCAAGGCCGACCCGCGCCTGGGCCAATTGATCGTACTGGGCCACAGCGAGGGGGCGCTGATCGCCAGCCTCGCCGCACCGCAACTGGATGCCGCGGGGGTGATCTCCATCTCCGGCACCGCCCGGCCCGTGGATCAGGTCCTGCGCCAGCAATTAAGTTATCGCCTGCCGCCAGCACTGATGGTGCGCAGCAATGAACTGTTGGACAGCCTCAAGGCCGGCCAGGTGGACACCGATGTGCCGCCTGCCCTGCAAGTGATCTTCCGCCCCAGCGTACAGCCCTATCTGATCACCCTGTTCCGCGAAGACCCGGCCGCCGCCTTCGCCCGTCTGAAAATGCCGGCACTGATCATTCAGGGCAGCAACGACATCCAGGTCAGCGTCGATGACGCCCGGGTACTCAAGGCGGCCAAACCGGATGCCCAACTGACCTTGATCGACGGCATGAACCACGTCATGCGCATCGTGCCCAACGATCTCAAGCGCCAACTGGCGTCCTACAAGGACCCACAACTGCCCCTGGCGGCAGAACTGGGCCGGTCGATCATCGGTTTTATTGACGGACTTCACACCCGTTAGGCTGTTTTTACCCTCCAGTCCTGAAAAAAACGGCCGATAAGCCTTTGCCGGCCGTTCGATTGCTGTCGGCGCGCAGCGATTGGACAGGACTTGCCCTTATGACTGATACCCCGAATTCACCCGCCTCCGAGCAGGAAGCCGCCGCACCGGAAGCACCGCCGTTGCCGTGGGCGGATGTTCAGGCCGAACATCACAAGATGCTGCGCCTGGCGCCCCTGAAGACCGATCGCGCCACCGGCGTGCGGCCTTTGCGCTTTGTCGAATTCGGTTACGCCGAACGCAGCAACAAAGAGCACAGCCTGCTGCGCATGACGATCCGCCTGCCCGGTCAGCGGGTGCGCAAGGAACAGAACCACCTGGATGTCTGGGTCGAACACGACACCCGTCGGGTGCACTTCGAGCCCGAGGGCGGGCTGCAGATCGAACCGCTGAACCGGGGCATCGGGCGCTTCCTGCTGGCCCAGGCCGCGCAGTGGGCGCAAAAGAAGTGGCCGCATTACCGGGTGGACGGCTTCGACCTCGCCAACAAGGACGCCCTCAATGAAGACACCCGCCTGCGTCGCGATCATGTGTTGCGCACCCAGGGCTTCGATGTGGTGTATGCCGACGCCCAGCACCTCAAGGGCAGCGTCAAGGATGTCCAGGTCGGCGAGTTGCTGAGCCAGTGGAACACCGAGAAGCTGCAGTTCGTGGAAATACTCGAAGCGGCGCAGATGCTCCAGCAGGCCGAACAGAACCTGGAGGAGCTGGAAGTCAATCTGCGCAAGCAGGAAGAGAAAGTCACCAAGTACAAACGTGAAGACACCGGCCTGCGCTTCACCATCACCTGCCTGGTGGCCTTCGCGGTATTCCAGGCGGGGCTGCTGATCTGGATTGCGACGCACCGCTGAGGCGCATCCTGCTGACTGTTCAAGTCAAGGCCCGCATCACGCGGGCCGGCCCATCACTCAAACGCGAGAAGCAAACAGCGCCTGATGTTCGCGGCACTGCTCCGCTGTGAGCATGAACACGCCGTGACCACCGCGCTCGAAGTCGAGCCAGGCAAAATCCACTTCCGGATAAAGCGCCTCGACGTGAACCTGGCTGTTGCCCACTTCAACGATCAGCAACCCCTTCTCGGTCAGATGATCGGCGGCTTCGGCGAGCATGCGTCGCACCAGATTCAGGCCATCGTCGCCACAGGCCAGGCCCAGTTCGGGTTCATGCTGGTACTCGTCCGGCATGTCGGCAAAGTCTTCGGCATCGACATAAGGCGGGTTGGACACGATCAAGTCGAAGCGCTGCCCCGGCAAGCCATCGAAGCCATCGCCCTGAACGGTAAACACTCGCTCGTCGACGCCGTGGCGCTCGATGTTCTGATTGGCCACTTCCAGCGCTTCGAAGGACAGGTCGGCCAGCACTACTTCGGCGTCGCGGAATTCGTAGGCGCAGGCGATGCCGATGCAACCGGAGCCGGTACACAAGTCGAGAATCCGCGCTGGCTCGTTGCCCAGCCAGGGTTCAAAGCGTTTTTCGATCAGCTCGCCGATAGGGGAACGGGGAATCAGCACTCGCTCATCGACAATGAACGACATGCCGCAGAACCAGGCCTCGCCCAACAGGTAGGCCGTGGGCACCCGCTCTTCGATACGGCGCTTGAGCAGGTGCTGCAGATGGACCAGTTCGTCCTCTTCCAAAGCACAGTCCAGATAGCTGTCGGCAATTTCCCAAGGCAGGTGCAAGGCACCGAGCACCAGTTGGCGGGCCTCGTCCCAGGCATTGTCAGTGCCATGGCCGAAGAACAGATCCTCCCCATGAAAACGGCTGACAGCCCAGCGGATATGGTCGCGCAAGGTGCGCAGGCGGGAAGTGATCACGGGACAGACTCCTGACAAAACGACCGGCAATACTACCAGCCAAAACGCCCGCCGACGACGAATGAAAAACCGTAGCCAGGCGATCGTCCGCCGCGCAGGTTTTACCGCTCAAAGGTCAATACCTTGCCCCTCTTGACAAGGCTGCAGGCCAACAACGGCGCACCTTACGTTAGTAGCGATTCACAGAAGCGCTCTGCCAGAGGACAATGTCGCAAAAGCCCCACTCACAGGAGCCCCAGAATGTCCGTTCCAAAGACGATGTTTCAACTCAGCGGTCGTGGTTACGCCGCGGCCAATTTGAGCCACGCGACCCTTGTGATCATCGACGCCCAGAAAGAGTACCTCAGCGGTCCCCTGGCCCTGTCCGGCATGGACGCGGCCGTAGCCAATATCCGTAAACTGCTGGTGGCGGCCCGGGCAGCCGGCCGGCCTATCGTGCATGTGCGCCACCTCGGCACCGTCGGCGGCCTGTTCGATCCCCAGGGCGAGCGCGGTGAGTTCATCCCGGGCCTTGAGCCGCAAGGCGACGAAACCATCATTGGCAAGCTGTTGCCCAGCGCCTTCCATGGCACCGAACTGGAAAAACGCCTGCAAGACCTCGGCTCCCTGGACCTGATCGTGGCCGGTTTCATGAGCCACTCCAGCGTCAGCACCACCGTGCGAGCAGCCAAGAACCTGGGTTTCCGCTGCACCCTGGTGGAAGACGCCTGCGCCACCCGCGACCTGCCCCACAAGGGCGGCATCCTCAGCGCCGAGCATGTTCAGCAGACCGAAATGGCAATCATGGCCGACAACTTCGCCACCCTCGCCCAGACCGCAAGCCTGATCTGATCAGCCCTGATGAGCGGCTGCCGGGCCGCTCATCCATAAACGCCTCGCATTTGCAGCAATTGCCCTAGCCTCAGGAACCACCCGGTCAACTCCCGGTCGAAGGGCCGATACCCATTGAGGAAGGTCGGAATGAAGATATCCGATGGTTTTGACGCACGCCGGTTGCGGCCCAGAAGCCCGCGAAACTGGCGATTGCGCCTGGGGGCGGGACTCTCCGCATTGCTGGCGACATTCGGCGTACTGCTGGCGATGGCGGGTGCGGCCAGCCTGCTGGGCCGCGCTCCGGCGCTGGGAGAACTCAATGCCAGCGCGGCGGGGTCGGCGGTGATTCTGGCGGTTGGCCTGTTGCTGCTGTATGTCGGCGTTCGCCTGTGGCGGCGTTGCCGGCGACGCATGCGCCAGCCCCTGGCGTTGAACATGGCGCCGCACCTGATGAAAAAACACGACTGACGAATCTGGGTGCGATTTGCACGCCTGAAGATCTGCCGAGTTGGGTAAACTAGCCGCCCTTCGCGGAGGCTGACATGCAAGACGACGATTTTTCCCTGTTCAAGAACGAGATCCGCGGCGTCAAGCCGATCAAGCACGATCGTGCCGACACAGGCAAACCCAAGGCTGACCGCGCGCAGATCGCCAAGCTGCGCCAGGCCGCCACCGTGCGCAGCGAAACCACTACGGTGGATGGGCTGTCGGACCAGTTCGTCATCGATGTAGGACCGGAAGATGAGCTGATGTGGGCCCGCGACGGGGTCCAGGAAAGCCAGATGCGCAAGCTGAAAATCGGCCAGATCCCCTTCGAAGGCAGCCTCGACCTGCACGGCATGACGGTAGAAAAGGCCCGGGAAACCCTCTGGGCATTTCTGGCCGAAGCCACCCGTTTCGAGATCCGCTGCGTGCGCGTCACCCACGGCAAGGCCGTGCGTCTGGATGGCAAGCGCCCCATGATCAAGAGCCACGTCAACACCTGGCTGCGCCAACATCCACAGGTGCTGGGCTTCACCTCATGCCAGGCCAAACACGGTGGCACCGGTGCACTTTACGTGATGCTCAAACGCACCATGATGGAAGGCCGTGACGAATAAAGCCGCTGCATCACGCTTGCAGCGTCGTGTCCGCCACCGTACCCTTGCCCTTTGCGTAAAATCCCACAGGTAGTTTCATGTCTCTGGAACAGAATTACACCGCGATCCTCGGCCAATTGGGCGAGGACGTCTCCCGCGAGGGCCTGCTCGACACGCCCAAGCGTGCCGCCAAAGCCATGCAGTACCTTTGCCGCGGTTATGCCCAAACCCTGGAAGAGGTCACCAACGGTGCCTTGTTCAGCTCCGACAACAGCGAAATGGTGCTGGTCAAGGACATCGAGCTCTACTCGCTGTGCGAACACCACCTGCTGCCGTTTATCGGCAAGGCGCACGTCGCCTACATTCCCAGCGGCAAGGTTCTGGGGCTGTCGAAAGTGGCGCGCATCGTCGACATGTATGCCCGTCGCCTGCAGATCCAGGAAAACCTCAGCCGGCAGATCGCCGACGCCGTTCAGCAAGTGACCGGTGCCCTGGGCGTCGCCGTGGTGATCGAAGCCAAGCACATGTGCATGATGATGCGCGGCGTGGAGAAGCAGAACTCGTCAATGATCACCTCGGTGATGCTGGGTGAGTTCCGCGAGAATGCGGCGACCCGCAGCGAGTTCCTCAGCCTGATCAAGTGACAGGCGGCAAGCAAGAAACCGGCGATGATCGCCGGTTTTTTTTCGCCCGGCAAAATCAGGTAAGCTGCCGCCCCTTCATTCATGGGCAAGAGGCAATACCGTGATCGTCAAAGCGCTGCGAGTCGGCCTGGGTCAACTCATCATTTTCATCGACTTCATCACCCGTCCGCGCAAGCAGAAGCGCACAGCTGCCGCTCAGGCGAAGGTCGAAGCGGCCGCCAAGGGCCTGACCCTGTATCAGTTCCACGCCTGCCCGTTCTGCGTGAAGACCCGCCGCACCCTGCACCGCCTGAACGTGCCGGTGGCCCTGCGCGACGCCAAGAACAACGAGCAGGATCGCCAGACCCTGCTGGAACAGGGCGGCAAGATCAAGGTGCCGTGCCTGCGGATCGAAGAGAACGGCCAGACCACCTGGATGTACGAGTCCAAGGTGATCATCGATTACCTGAACCAGCGCTTCTCGGCGGCCTGAGGCCATTGCCCGGGACGAAGCCGTCCCGGGTCAGTTGCAGATCCGGCCAGGTCCGCTCAATCGAACATCCCGACATGCCGCGGATGGCTCTGCACTCGCTGGATCCAGGCCTGGATGCCTGGGTATCGGGCCAGGTCGAAGCCGCCTTCATGGGCCACATGGGTGTAGGCAAAGAGCGCGATATCGGCAATGGAGTAGTGCTCGCCCACCAGATAAGGCGTGCGACTCAGCTGCTTTTCCATCACATCCAGTGCCTTGTAGCCACGTTTGTGCAACTTCAGGTATTCCTCCCGGCGCGCTTCGGGCAAGCCTTCGTAGACTTGGATAAAACGCGCTACGGCAATATAGGGCTCATGGCTGTATTGCTCGAAGAATTGCCACTGCAGAACCTGGGTGCGCAGGCGCGGTTCACTGGGCAGGAACTCGCTGCCATCGGCGAGAAAGTTGAGAATCGCGTTGGACTCCCACAGACAAGTGCCGTCCTCCAGCTCCAGCACCGGAATCTTGCCGTTGGGATTTTTCGCCAGGAATGCCTCGGTCTGGGTGTCGCCTCCGAGAATGTCCACCGCCTGCCATTCATAGGGCAGCCCCAGCAAATTGAGCATCAGCTTGATCTTGTAGCAGTTGCCCGAACGGTAATCGCCATAAACCTTGTACATGGCCCTCCCCTTAGGCTGCCTGTGCAGCCTGTGCTTGACGTATCACGGTGGCCAGCCGCTTGAGGCCTTCGTCCAGACGCGTCGGATCGATATGGCTGAAATTCAGCCGCAGATGCCCATGATTGCGTTCCGGCTCAGAGAAGAACGGTTCGCCGGGCATGAAAGTCACGTCCTGCTCCAACGCCGACTGGAGCAAAGTGCGGGTATCCAGGGGCTGTTTCAAGCTCAACCAGAAAAACAGACCGCCCTCGGGCACCTGCCAATCTGCCAGATCGGCGAAATGACGATGCAATGCCAACTGGAAAGCATCCCGTCGCTGGCGGTAGAAACCGCGCAGCGCGTCCAGATGTTCCTGGAACTGCCGGCTGCCGATCCATTGCATGGCTTGCCACTGGCCGACGCGGTTGGTGTGCAGGTCAGCAGACTGCTTCAAACGCAACAGATGGGGGAACAGGTCCGGGCTGGCAATCAGGTAGCCGACCCGCAATCCCGGGAGCAAGGTTTTCGACACCGTGCCGGTGTAGATCCAGCTGGCCTTCTGCAGACGACTGACAATCGGCGTGGCACTGCCACCATCGAAAGACAGTTCGCGATAGGGTTCATCCTCGATCAGGGTGACCCCGAACTCGTCCAGCAACGCCGCCACGGCTGTGCGCTTGCTCTCGCTATAACGCACCGCCGATGGGTTCTGGAACGTCGGAATCAGGTAGACGAAGGCCGGACGATGCTGTTCCAGGCCCGCACGCATCTGCGCCAGGTCCGGGCCGTCAGCCTCCAGGGGCACCGTCAGGCAGTCGGCACCGAACAGCTGGAAGATCTGCAGGGCCGCCAGATAGGTCGGGGCCTCCAGCATGATCCGCGTGCCCTTGTCGATGTAGAGCTTGGCTGCCAGATCAAGAGTCTGCTGGGAGCCGCTGACCACCAGCACCTGGCTCGCCTCACACGGCAGACCCAGCCTGCGCGCCTCGGCCGCCAGGGCCTCGCGCAACTGCGGCTCGCCTTCACTCATGCCGTACTGCCCCATGGACAGCGGCATGTCTTGCCACTGCACCTTGGGTAGCATCACTTCGGCCGGCAGGCCTCCAGCGAACGACATCACTTCCGGGCGCTGGGCCGCTGCCAGGATTTCACGGATCAGGGAGCTTTTGAGGCGCGATACACGTTCGGAGAAAGCCATGGAGATCACCGCTAGCGAAGGAGGGGGAAAATACGTCAAACTGCTTGACCGAAATTACGCCGACTCCCGCAGATACGTCAATATGCTTGACCTTAAAAACCAGACCTCGCAACAGGCCGCCATGGAGGCTTTCTTCTTTGGTTATCAGGCCTTCACCGCCAAGGCCGACGAAATGCTCGAACGCCGGGGCCTGAGTCGCGTGCACCAACGCATCGTGTTTTTCATCGCGCGCTACCCGGGCCTGAGCGTGAAAGAGCTGCTCAATCTGTTGGGTGTGAGCAAGCAGGCGCTGAACACGCCCTTGCGCCAACTCATGGAAATGCACCTGGTGGACAGCGTCGCTCCGGACAGCGACAAACGAAAACGTCTGTTGCAGCTGAGCGCCGAGGGTTCGCGTTTCGAACAAGCTTTGCGCCGCGAACAGGTCAAGCTGCTGCAACGCGCCTTTAGCGAAGCTGGAGAAAGCGCCGTCGACGGCTGGCTGGCGGTGAACCAGGCCCTGGCCGGAAAAACCGCAGACAACTGATTCCGCCCTCCCTTGCCGTCCGCTCGGGCGGCATCCATCGCACATACACGGCAGTCGGCCCCAGGGCATAACCAGGGGCCGGTATATAGCCACGCCCGCAGATTTTTCGCACACAAAAGCAAAAACATTATTTGCTTTCTTTGTATACAAAAGCATAATTCGCCCGTGCGAGTTCTTGACCTAAAAGTCAACAAACCCCGCAAGCCCTGCCTGCCTCAAAGAGCCGTCGCCCACCTTCTGACGCCCGGTTCTGGAAAAAACAATAAAACTCTTGAGGAGTACTCGCTGTGGAAAGCCGCAAATCCGAAGCCTCTCCGCTGGACCTCTCGCCCTCGCTGAACAGCGGCTGGCTGGAACGCATCTTCAAACTCAGGTTGCATGGCACCACGGTGAAGACCGAGCTGATTGCCGGTCTGACAACCTTCATCACCATGGCTTACATCATCTTCGTCAACCCCAACATCATGGCCGACGCCGGTATCGATCATGGCGCCGCCTTCGTCGCCACCTGCATCGCCGCAGCCCTGGGCTGCCTGTTGATGGGGCTGTACGCCAACTGGCCGGTGGGCCTGGCCCCGGGCATGGGGCTGAATGCCTTTTTCACCTACACCGTGGTCGGCACCATGGGCTACCACTGGGAAACGGCTCTCGGAGCCGTGTTCATTTCCGGCGTGCTGTTCATGATCCTGACCCTGTCCAGGGTCCGCGAATGGCTGCTCAACAGCATTCCGGTGAGCCTGCGCTATGCGATGGGCGCCGGGGTCGGTCTGTTTCTCGGCCTGATAGGCCTGAAAACCGCCGGCATCATCGTCGACAGTCCGGCAACCCTGATCAAACTCGGCTCCCTGCGCGAGCCCGGCCCGCTGCTGGCGGCGATCTGCTTTCTGATGATCGCGGTGCTCAGCTACCACCGGGTGTTCGGCGCCATCCTGATCAGCATCATCGCGGTGACTCTGGCCGGCTGGGGCATGGACCTGGTGCACTACAAGGGTATCCTCTCCACCCCACCGAGCCTGGCGCCCACCTGGATGGCCATGGATATCGCCGGGGTGTTCAACGTCAGCATGATCAGCGTGGTCCTGGCCTTCCTGTTCGTGCACATGTTCGATACCGCCGGCACCCTGATGGGCGTGGCGCAGCGCGCCGGCCTGGTCAACCCGGACGGCAAGATCGAGAACCTTTCCCGAGCCCTCAAGGCAGATAGCGCCTCCAGCGTCTTCGGTGCCGTGGTCGGCGTACCGCCAGTGACCAGTTACGTGGAAAGTGCCGCCGGGGTGGCGGCCGGCGGGCGCACCGGGCTGACGGCGGTCACCGTTGGCGTGCTGTTTATCGCCGCCATGTTCTTCGCGCCGCTGGCGGGCATGATCCCCGCCTACGCCACAGCCGGCGCCCTCATCTATGTGGCGATGCTGATGATGGGCGGCATGGCCCATATCAACTGGGACGAGGCCACCGACAGCATTCCGGCGATCGTCACGGCGATCATGATGCCGCTGACCTTCTCGGTTGCCGACGGCATTGCCCTGGGCTTCATCACCTATGTGGTGCTCAAGGCCGGCACCGGCAAGCACAAGGAAATCTCCATCAGCCTGTATGTCTTGTGCGCGATCTTCATTGCCAAGTTCGTCTTCCTCTAGGCCCTCCTGCTCCAAACAGGCCCCATCCCGTTGGATGGGGCTTTTTCGTTGCGCAACCCTGGGCGGCCCAGGGTCCACTCTCGCCGAAACTGGCCCACACACCGATCAAGGCTGCATGCCGGACAAAAAAAGCCCGCAGTGTGAGCGGGCAAGGACCAAAAGAAGCTATTTGCGCAGGATTCTTGGGGGTAAGTCCTAGCTTCCTCTGTAGGTCGAATAGCTGTAGGGCGAGATCAACAACGGCACGTGGTAATGCTCCTGCTCGGCACTGATGCCAAAACGCAGCACCACTACATCCAGAAAGGCCGGCTGCGGCAGTTGTACGCCTAGGGCGCGGTAGTAGTCACCGGCATGGAACTGCAGCTGGTAGACCCCGGAGCGGTAGTCTTGTCCCTGCAGCAAGGGACTGTCGCAGCGGCCATCGCTGTTGGTCAGGGTGCTGGCGACCAGTTCCAGCTGCGTCCCTTCAACCCGATACAGCTCGACCTTGATAGCGCTGCCGGGGCAGCCATGTGCGGCATCCAAAACATGTGTAGTCAAACGTCCCATTGATTCTGCGTGCCTGCGCCATTGAGTGAACAGGCCTCGCGCCTCCCGGAGTCAGTGATTGAAAGGGGACCGCGGCGTTTCAGCAGTGGAAAGGCTGCGGAGAGGTTCCGATTAAGACATTTTTCAAAAAAATTGTACACAATAATAATCACAAATTTACCCACAACCGGTGCCATCCACGACAACCTGCGAATTGCCCTCCAAACCTCAGCAGCAGGCGACTTTCCAGGCATAAGCTGACCAACCGGGCAAGTTTCTTGCAAGCAGGACTCCTCGCGATAAAAGGGGAAAAATGCAAAAAAACGGGCTTACAAACCGAATATAAATTTGTATACAATCGCCCCATCGCAGTGACGCCCACCTGGCTTCCCGGCTTCAGGTTCCGCCACGCCACCGTTATCACGAACAAGAAGGAAGACTGCAGTGAGCGCTGACTACCCTCGCGACCTGATCGGTTACGGCTCCACCCCTCCTCATCCTCACTGGCCGGGCAATGCCCGAATCGCCCTGTCCTTCGTGCTCAATTATGAAGAAGGCGGCGAGCGCAACATCCTTCATGGCGACAAGGAATCGGAAGCCTTTCTTTCGGAAATGGTTTCGGCGCAGCCGCTGCAAGGCGAGCGCAACATGAGCATGGAATCGCTGTACGAGTACGGCAGCCGCGCCGGCGTCTGGCGGATTCTCAAGCTGTTCAAGGAATTCGACATTCCGCTGACCATCTTCGCCGTGGCCATGGCTGCCCAGCGCCACCCGGACGTGATCCGCGCCATGGTCGAAGCCGGTCACGAGATCTGCAGCCACGGCTACCGCTGGATCGACTACCAGTACATGGACGAGGCACAGGAACGCGAGCACATGCTCGAAGCCATCCGCATCCTCACCGAGATCACCGGCGAACGCCCTCTGGGCTGGTACACCGGCCGCACCGGCCCGAACACCCGGCGCCTGGTGATGGAGGAAGGCGGTTTCCTCTACGATTGCGATACCTACGACGACGACCTGCCCTACTGGGAACCCAACAACCCCACCGGCAAGCCGCACCTGGTGATCCCTTACACCCTGGACACCAACGACATGCGTTTCACTCAGGTGCAAGGCTTCAACAAGGGCGACGACTTCTTCCACTACCTCAAGGACGCTTTCGACGTGCTCTACGCCGAAGGTGCCGAAGCGCCGAAGATGCTTTCCATCGGCCTGCACTGCCGGCTGATTGGCCGCCCTGCGCGCCTGGCTTCGCTCAAGCGCTTCATCGAGTATGTCAAAGGCCATGAACAGGTCTGGTTCACTCGCCGCGTCGACATCGCCCGCCACTGGCAACAAACCCATCCTTACCAGGGAGCGACGAAATGACCGCCTTCCACAGCCTCAAGCCCTCGAGCCTGAGCCGCGAAGACTTCGTCAAGGCCTTCGCCGACATCTACGAGCATTCGCCGTGGGTGGCTGAAAAAGCCTACGACCTGGGCCTCGACGCCTCCGTCGACCAGATCGAAGGCCTGCACCAGCGCATGAGCGATATCCTCCTGAGCGCCGATCACGCCACCCAACTGGCACTGATCAACGCTCACCCGGACCTGGCCGGTAAAGCCGCCGTCCAGGGCCAATTGACCGAAGCCAGCACCCACGAGCAGGCCGGTGCCGGCATTCACCAATGCACGGCCGAAGAGTTCCAGCGTTTCACCGAGCTGAACGATGCCTACAAGGCCAAGTTCAAGTTTCCCTTCATCATGGCGGTGAAGGGCAGCAACCGGCACCAGATCCTCGCCGCGTTCGAAACCCGCATCCACAACGCCGTGGATACCGAATTCAAATGCGCGCTGGCCGAGATCAACAAGATCGCCTTGTTCCGCTTACAGGCCCTGTAGCGGCAGCTCAGCATCCCCGCTCCGCTTGAGGCCGCCGTCGCCGGCAAGCCGGCGGCGCCAGTGGATGATGAACCGACACCCTCATCAGAGAACATAAGAAGAACAGCATGCGCACATTAGTGATTGAACCCCTGAGCAAAGAAGCCTTCGCCCCCTTCGGTGACGTCATCGAGACTGAAGGCAGCGACCACTTCATGATCAACAATGGTTCGACCATGCGCTTCCACCGCCTGGCGACGGTTGAAACCGCCCAGCCGGAGGACGAAGCGATCATCAGCATCTTCCGCGCCGACGCGCTGGAAATGCCCTTGACCATTCGCATGCTGGAACGCCATCCGCTGGGCAGCCAGGCTTTCATCCCGCTGCTCGGCAACCCCTTTCTGATCGTGGTCGCGCCACTTGGCGATGAACCTGTATCGGGCTTGGTCCGCGCCTTCGTCAGCAATGGCAGGCAGGGCATCAATTACCATCGCGGCGTCTGGCACCACCCGGTGCTGACGATCGAAAAGCGGGATGACTTCCTGGTGGTTGATCGCAGTGGCAAAGGCAATAACTGCGATGAGCATTTCTTCAAAGAGGATGAGCGTTTGATCCTCGCCCCCCACCAATAAGAGAAGGCTTGATCACTCGACAACAAGGGTGACAGGCAAGAGGTAAAGACTGTGGAAGCACATCTGTTGGAATGGCTCAACCTGAGCGTGCGTTGGGTACATATGATCACTGGTGTGGCCTGGATCGGCGCATCGTTCTACTTCGTCTGGCTGGAGAACAACCTCAATCGCGTCAACCCCAAGGACGGCCTGTCCGGCGACCTCTGGGCGATTCACGGTGGCGGTATCTATCACCTGGAAAAATACAAGCTGGCCCCGCCCTCGATGCCGGAGAACCTGCACTGGTTCAAGTGGGAAGCCTACTTCACCTGGATGTCGGGGATCGCCCTGCTGTGCCTGGTGTTCTACTACAACCCGATGCTCTACCTGGTGGCTCCCGGCAGCGGCCTGAGCGGCCCTGAAGGCGTGGCCATCGGTATCGGTGCGCTGATTGCCGGCTGGTTCGTCTACGACTTCCTCTGCGACTCGCCACTGGGCAAGAAACCCGCCCTGCTCGGCTTCATCCTGTTCCTCCTGCTGATCGGCGCCGCCTACGGCTTCAGCAAGGTGTTCAGCGGCCGGGGCGCGTACCTGCATGTGGGCGCCATCATCGGCACCATCATGGTGGGCAACGTATTCCGCATCATCATGCCGGCCCAGCGCGCGCTGGTGGCGGCGATCGCGGAGAACCGCACCCCGGACCCGACCCTGCCGGCCAAGGGCCTGTTGCGTTCGCGTCACAACAACTACTTCACCCTGCCCGTGCTGTTCATTATGATCAGCAACCACTTCCCGAGTACCTACGGTAGCCAGTACAACTGGTTGATCCTGGCCGGGATCGCGGTCCTGGCAGTGCTGGTGCGTCACTACTTCAACACCCGTCATGACAGCCACAAGTTCGCCTGGACCCTGCCCGTGGCGGCGCTGGGCATGATCTGCCTGGCTTATGTGACCGGTCCGACGCCAGCGCCCAGTGCTGCGGACGTGGCCAAGGCCCCTGCCCAGACTCAGTTCCAGCCATTGCCGGAAACCGCCCTGGGCGGCAAACCGGCAACCACGACCGACGCTCAGCCAGCCTCCACGCCAGCGGCGCCCGCCGCGACCAGCGCCCCGGCCCAGGCTTCGAACACCGGCCCGGCCTTTGACAAGGTGCACAGCGTGATTCAGGAGCGTTGCGCAGTCTGCCACTCGGCCAAGCCCACCAGCCCGCTGTTCAGCGCCGCGCCGGCCGGGGTGATGTTCGACACACCGGAACAGATCCGCCTGCAAGCCGCGCGCATCCAGGCCCAGGCCGTGACCAGCCAGATCATGCCGCTGGGCAACATCACCCAGATGACCCAGCAGGAACGTGAACTGATCGGTGCCTGGATTGCCCAGGGGGCCCAGACCCACTGATCAGCGCCTGTACCCAGGCTGCTTCGCGAGCAAGCTCGCTCCTACAGAACCGGATTCATCTGTAGGGGCGGGCTTGATTGCCGTCAGCCGTCCAAGATTCGTCCGCGGCAAACCCGCTGCGCGCCAAGACGCAGCGGTTAAATCACAAGAATAAAAAGATTCGAGGTGTTGCATGTCCGATTCATCCGAACAGTGCGTCCCCGCTGCGCCCGCCATCGTGCGCTTGCCTTTCCTGCAACTGATCCTGGTGGGGCTGCAACACGTTCTGCTGATGTATGGCGGTGCAATTGCGGTACCGCTGATCATCGGACAGGCCGCCGGCCTGAGTCGTGAAGAAATCGCCTTCCTGATCAATGCCGATCTGCTGGTGGCTGGAATCGCCACCATCGTCCAGTCGATGGGCATCGGCCCCATGGGCATTCGCATGCCGGTGATGATGGGCGCCAGTTTCGCCGCCGTAGGCAGCATGGTGGCCATGGCCGGCATGCCTGGCATCGGCATGCAGGGCATCTTTGGTGCCACCATCGCCGCGGGCTTCTTCGGCATGCTGATTGCGCCGTTCATGTCCAAGGTGGTGCGCTTCTTCCCGCCCCTGGTCACAGGCACGGTGATCACCTCGATCGGCCTGTCACTGTTTCCGGTGGCGGTGAACTGGGCCGGCGGTGGCAGCAGTACCGCGCAATTCGGTTCACCCATCTACCTGACCATCGCTGCGCTGGTGCTGGGCACCATCCTGCTGATCCATCGGTTCA
Organism: Pseudomonas sp. TKO26; assembly: GCF_003225665.1. NCBI lineage: Bacteria > Pseudomonadati > Pseudomonadota > Gammaproteobacteria > Pseudomonadales > Pseudomonadaceae > Pseudomonas > Pseudomonas sp. TKO26. The sequence continues at coordinate 129,142 of NZ_QKLN01000037.1, read as the reverse complement.
TGCGTGGTTTCTGGGTGAACATTTCCGTGCTGATCGGCATGGGCCTGGGCTACGTGCTGTGCGGCATGATCGGCATGGTCGACCTTAGCGGCATGGCCCAGGCGCCCTGGCTGCAGGTCGTCACCCCGCTGCACTTCGGCATGCCGCAGTTCCATCTGGCACCCATCCTGTCGATGTGCCTGGTGGTGGTGATCATCTTTGTCGAATCCACCGGGATGTTCCTGGCCCTGGGCAAGATCACCGGCCAGGAGGTCAGCCCGCGCATGCTGCGCCGCGGCCTGCTGTGCGATGCTGGCGCCTCGTTCTTCGCCGGTTTCCTCAACACCTTCACCCACTCCTCGTTCGCCCAGAACATCGGCCTGGTGCAGATGACCGGGGTGCGCTGCCGCTCGGTGACCATGGTCGCCGGCGCTCTGCTGATCGTTCTCAGCCTGCTGCCCAAGGCCGCCTTCCTGGTGGCCTCGATTCCACCGGCGGTCCTGGGCGGGGCGGCCATCGCCATGTTCGGCATGGTGGCCGCCACCGGGATCAAGATCCTCCAGGAAGCCGATATTGGCGACCGACGCAATCAACTGCTGGTGGCGGTGAGCATCGGCATGGGCCTGATTCCCGTGGTGCGTCCAGAGTTCTTTGCCCACTTGCCACTGTGGATGAGCCCCATCACCCACAGCGGCATCGCCATGGCGACCTTGAGCGCGCTGTTGCTGAACCTGCTGTTCAACATTCTTGGGGGCACCGAGCGTGCCATCAGCAACGCTGAACAGGCTCACCAGCATTAAGGCTTGACCAGGGCGCCGAACCGGCGCCCCGATCCGTGCTTCACCGTTCATGCATGAGTGCGGTGCTCGCCAGCCCTGCACCGATCACTGCCCAGCAACGCCGCGCCTTGAAAATAAGAATAAACAGGGAGCCCGCCATGCAGCCTGCACCGGCCCGACTCATGTCCGCCGCTCGACATCCCGTGGCCACCCACTGCGCCCCTGATGACGGCTCGTCCACGCGGTTTCTTCGCCTCTTGGCACGGACAGCGCGCTGAGATGCGCGGTCTGCCTGCCCCAAAGTGGCTACAAGTGCGCTGTTGCGGAGCACTTGAGCCCTGCCGTGGGAGCCAGTATTCTCCGCGGCCGCGCAAATCCGGTCTAAAAAAAAGCCCGGATGAAAAACCTGACCTGAAGGCCAACTTATCCCGGCCCGGACAGGTCTCGAGGCGCACGAAATCAATGCTCGAAACACTCTCGTTCGACTGTATCGCTACAGCCGACCGGGAGTTTTTTGGCTTTTTTCGGCCTTGGCTCAGCTCTTGCTATCAGCAACAAAGCTGACCGATCGGATGGTTTTTAAAGCAAAGAAAAAAGGCGCCACACCAGAGCGCCGAGCCATAAAAACGTGGAACTACCTACTTTGGGAGCAACCGAATGAAACCGATGTGCAAGAGCCTGATGTTGGCCGCCAGTGTGCTGGTGGGGGGACAGGCCGTGGCTGGCGACCTGTTGCAGTGGCAGAACAACAGCCTGACTTACTTGTACGGCAAGAACTTCGAGGTCAACCCGCAGATTCAACAGACGGTGACCTTCGAACATGCCGACGCCTGGAAATACGGCGACAACTTCTTCTTCCTCGACCGGATCTTCTACAACGGCAAGGAAGACGGCAACGTCGGCCCGGACACTTACTACGGCGAGTTCACCCCGCGCCTGTCGTTCGGCAAGATCTTCGATCAGAAGCTGGAGTTCGGACCGATCAAGGACGTGCTGCTGGCCTTCACCTACGAGTTCGGCGAGGGCGATAACGAGTCTTACCTGATCGGTCCCGGTTTCGACCTGGCAGTGCCCGGTTTCGACTACTTCCAGCTGAACTTCTACCAGCGCCACACCGAAGGCAGCCGCCCGGGCGACAACGTCTGGCAGATCACTCCGGTCTGGTCGTACACCATTCCCGTGGGCCGCTCGGACATCCTGATCGACGGTTACATGGACTGGGTGGTGGACAACGACCAGAACGCCAAGGGCACCTACCACGCCAACCTGCACTTCAACCCGCAGGTCAAATATGACCTGGGCAAGGCCCTGAACTGGGGCGCCAAGCAGCTGTACGTCGGTTTCGAGTACGACTACTGGAAGAACAAGTACGGCATCGAGGATTCACGCAACTTCGAGACCAACCAGGACACCGCCAGCCTGTTGGTCAAGTATCACTTCTGATACTCCATGAGACGGCCGGCCCTCATGTTCCGATGAGAGCCGGCCACTCGGACCGATGGGCCAGCGCGACGCTGCCTATCAGGCAAGACGTGATCCGGAGTCCTGCCAGAATCCCGGATCGGCACTCTTGAGCCGTTCCACCGCATTGTGGATGTGGCTCAGCGCTGCCTGCCGTGCCCCTTCGACATCACGCGCGGCGATGGCCTCATACACCGCGAAATGCTCATCACGCACCGAATGCGCCAGATCCCGGCGCCGCTCCTCGTTGGAACGGGTGATGCGGATCGCCTCCTTGATGAACTGGGCAATGAACTCATGCAATGAGGGATACAGCGGATTGCCGGTGGCCTGGGAAATCGACAAGTGAAACGCCAGGTCCTGCTCCACGCCGTCCTGGCCGGCCTGCTCGGCCACATCGATAGCCAACAGCGCCTGGTGGATCGCCTGCAGTTGCTCGGGGGTATGGCGCTGCGCCGCCAGCGCCGCAGCCTCGCCCTCGATACCACGTCGCAGTTCAGTCACGCGGAGCACTGCCTCGATCGACCCGCGTACATCCAGATCAATAGTGAAGGCCTTGATATGCGCACCCTCGCTGACCACGGTGCCGCTGCCTTGGCGCACCTCCACCAACCCAGCCGACTTCAAGCGTGAAATCGCCTCGCGGATAACCGTGCGGCTGACCCCGAAACGCTCGCACAGAACCGGCTCGGTGGGCAGCCGCGAACCCGGCAAGGCCTCGCCACTGGCGATATGCGCCTTGAGCGCCGCAGTCACTTGATCGGCCAGCGTGCCCTTGGCCGCATCCTTGAGCGTCGCCAGGGAATCGACGGCGAGGGAAGAGTTGTCAGGCTTGGACATGGGTATCTCTGTATTCAAAGCGGCTAACGGTACTGCATTTCAAGCACGCCGTCCCGCTCGGTGTCCGGGCCATTGAATTCGTATGATGTATTATGATATCTAAGACACCTCAGCAAGTCCGACAAAAACAAAATCACCCAAATACAAGAAAAAAGGATGGGTAAAGACATGACTGAATCACTGGTGCAAACGGCCACCCGCTCACCCACCGCCTCGTTTGAGGACCTGGCTTATCGCAAAGTCGCCTGGCGCATCCTGCCCTTGCTGTTGCTGTGCTACCTGGTGGCCTACCTGGATCGGGTCAACGTCGGCTTCGCCAAGTTGCAGATGTCCGAAGACCTGCAATTTTCCGAAGCGGTCTACGGCCTGGGCGCGGGGATTTTCTTCATCGCCTACTTTCTGGTGGAAATTCCCAGCAACCTGATCCTGCATCGAGTCGGTGCGCGCCTTTGGATCGCTCGCATCATGATCAGTTGGGGCATCATTTCCTCGTGCATGGCCTTCGTCAGCACCCCCACCTCTTTCTATGTCATGCGCTTTCTGCTGGGCATCGCCGAAGCCGGGTTCTATCCCGGTGTCATCCTGTACCTGTCCTATTGGTTCCCTTCCAGCCGCCGCGGCAAGATGTACGCCCTGTTCGCCACCGCGGTGCCGCTTTCGGGGTTGATTGGCGCGCCCCTCTCCGGCTGGATCATGAGTGCCCTCAATGGCCACCAGGGCTTCGCGGGTTGGCAGTGGATGTTCTTCCTCGAAGGCTTGCCGTCGATCCTGGTGGGCGGCCTGGTGATCTACTGCCTCAGCGACCGTATCGCCGACGCGGGCTGGCTGACCCGTGAAGAAAAAAGCCTGCTGCAAAGCCGAATCGAAGCCGAGGCCGACGGCCATCAGGTTCACAGCGTCAGACAAGTGTTCAGGCAACCCCGGATCTGGCTGCTGACCGCCATCTACTTCTGCATGATCGCCGGCTTCTACACCGTTGGATTCTGGCTGCCTTCGCTGATTCGTCTGGCCGGGGTCAGCGACGTGTTCGAGGTCGGCATGCTCACGGCGATCCCCTATGCCGCGGCTGCGCTGACCATGCTGCTGATCTCCCGCAGCGCCGACCGGTTGCGCGAACGCCGCTGGCATTTGGCGCTGACCGCAGTGCTCGGCGGTGTCGGCCTGATGATTTCCGCAACCTGGAGCGACAACTTCACGGTCTCGATGATCGGCCTGACGCTGGGGGCGATGGGCGCCTTCAGCACCCTGCCGCTGTTCTGGAGCCTGCCCACGGCCTTTCTCGGCGGCACCGCAGCTGCCGCTGGCATCGCCTTGATCAACTCCTGGGGCAACCTCGCCGGTTTCGTTTCGCCTTACTTGATGGGGTTTCTCAAAGACCTGACCCAAAGCACCACCATCGGCATGTATGTGATGGCCAGCGCGTTGTTCATCGGCGCCCTGCTGGTCTTCAAGATTCCCGGAAAACTCGTCAATCGCTAAATAAAGGGAGCCACCCATGAATATTCTCGTCACCGGCGCAGCCGGCTTCCTCGGACGGCGGCTGATCGAAGCCTTGCTGCAACGGGGCACACTGACTGACCGGCACGGCCAACTGCAGCCCATCAAGCGCATTACCGCATTCGACCGCGAGCCCGTGCAGGGCCTCGATGATCCACGGGTGCGGGTCAAAGGGGGAGACATCGCGGACGAACAGGTGCTGGCCAAACTGATCGACGCCGACACCGATAGCATCTTTCATCTGGCGGCTGTGGTCTCCAGCCAGGCGGAGGGCGACTTCGAACTGGGCATGCGGGTCAACTTCAGCGCCACCCAGGGCCTGCTGGAGCGCGCGCGCCAGCTGGGCTCCTGCCCCAAGTGGGTGATGACCAGTTCTGTGGCGGTCTTCGGCGGGCAACTGCCCAAGAGCGTTGACGATGATCAGGTCTGGGCTCCGCAAAGCTCCTATGGAACCCAGAAAGCCATGAATGACCTGCTGCTTGCCGATTACAGCCGACGCGGCTTTATCGATGGCCGCAGCCTGCGCATGCCAACCATCGTGGTGCGACCAGGCAAACCGAACCTGGCGGCGTCCAGCTTCGCCAGCGGTATCATCCGCGAACCCCTCAATGGACAGGCCAGTGTCTGCCCGGTAGCCCCGGATACCCGACTCTGGTTGATGTCTCCAGCCCAGGCCATCGCCAACCTGATCCATGGTCATGAGCTGGCCGCAGAGCGTTTGAGTCATGGCCGAGTGATCAACCTGCCCGGTCTGTCGCTGACCGTGGCGCAAATGATCGACGCGCTGCGGGAAGTGGCCGGAGACGAGGTCGCCCGCCTTATTCAACTGCGTCCGGACGCCAAGATCGAACGCATCGTCGGTTCCTGGCCGGGAGCCTTCAGTGCCGGATATGCACGCGGGCTGGGTTTCACCGCAGACGACAATTTTATCGGTGTGATCCGCCAGTTCATTCAGGACTACCAGCCTCACTGACCCCAGGCTGCGAAAATCCCGGGCTTATCGGCTGAGCCCGGGCATCAGCCCTTCAGGTCGAGAAACCGTGCCAACTCCTCGCCTTTGGCCAGGGCGTCACTGCGCCCCAGTTCGATCAACTCACTGCAGTACGCCGCCTCGAACAACAGATAACTCAGGACCCCGGCACCGCTGGTGCGGGTTGCCCCCGGTCCGCGCAGGAACAGGCGCAGCGCCGCCGGCAACTCCTGCCGATGCCGCGCCGCGATTTCGTCGATCGGTTGGCTCGGGGCAATCACCAGCACTTCCACGGGTGCAATGCCCAGGCCGCGATCCGCGGCACTGCCGGGTAACAGCCGACTGAAATGATTGAGTCGCTCCAGCAGTTCGATATCGCTTTCCAGACTGTCAATGAAGGTGCTGTTGAGCATATGGCCGCCAATCTGCGCCAGAGTCGGCTGCTGCCCGGTGTAAGAACGCTGCAGGGCGGCGTCTGGATCATTGCCCCGCGGATTGCCACTGACCCCCACCACCAGCACGCGGCTGGCCCCCAGGTGCAACGCTGGGCTGATGGGCGCCGATTGGCGCACGGCGCCGTCGCCGAAGTATTCCTGGTCGAGTTTCACGGGCGCGAACAGCAAGGGGATCGCTGCACTGGCCAGCAGGTGGTCCACCGTCAGATGAGTGGGAACACCGATGCGCCGGTGGCGCAACCAGGGATTGATGACCCCGCCCCCTTGATAGAAGGTCACCGCCTGTCCGGACTCATAACCGAAAGCCGTTACCGCCACCGCGTGCAACTGCCCCTGGGCAATCGCCTGATTGATGCCCGAGAGGTGCATGTGCTGGTTGAGCAGGTCACGCAACGGCGAATTGTTGATCAGCGCTACAGGCACCTGAGCGCCAAGCCCCAGCAGGCTGTGGCCGACAAAACGACTGGCCTGACGAATCACCCCGGGCCAATCGCTGCGCATCACCTGATCACTGCGAAAGCTGCTCCAGAATGCCGTGAGGCGCTTGATTGCCGCGGAAAAATCCGTGGCGCCGCTGGCCAGGCTGACGGCATTGATGGCCCCGGCCGAGGTGCCGACAATCACTGGGAACGGATTGCGCGCCCCAGGCCCCATCAATTCGGCAATCGCCGCCAGCACGCCCACCTGATAGGCCGCCCGGGCGCCACCTCCCGAAAGAATCAAACCGGTGATCGGTTCCGCCGCACTCATCAATTCACTCCATCCATGGCGCTCAAGATCCCGATCCGTAGCCGGGGTTCAACCGCGCTTCTTGTAAAGCTTGGGCTCGCCCGGCGGCCGGCTCTTGAAGCGTCGATGAGCCCAGAGGTACTGCTCGGGGCAGGCGCGCAACGCTGTTTCAATCCACTGGTTGATTCGCAGGCAATCCTCTTCTTCAGTGGCACCGGGAAAATCCGTCAGCGGCGCATGAATCACCAGGCGATAGCCACTGCCATCGGCCAGGCGTTCCTGGGTGAAAGGCACCACCAGCGCCTTGCCCAGGCGGGCGAACTTGCTGGTGGCGGTCACGGTAGCGGCCTGGATGCCGAACAACGGCACGAACAGACTCTGCTTGGCGCCATAGTCCTGATCCGGTGCATACCAGATCGCCCGGCCGGCCCGCAGCAGCTTGAGCATGCCCCGCACGTCCTCCCGCTCGACGGCCAGGGAGTCCAAATTGTGCCGTTCACGGCCACGGCGCTGAATGAAGTCGAACAGCGGGTTCTTGTGTTCGCGATACATGCCGTCGATGGTGTGCTGCTGGCCCAGCAGCGCCGCGCCGATCTCCAGGGTGGTGAAGTGCAGGGCCATGAGAATCACCCCATGACCGTCGTGCTGGGCCTGCTTAAGGTGTTCCAGCCCTTCGACATGGGCCAGGCGCGCCAGACGCGGCTTGGACCACCACCAGCTCATGGCCATTTCGAAGAAGGCGATCCCGGTGGATGCGAAGTTCTCCTTGAGCAGGCGCTTGCGCTCCGCGGCGGACTTTTCCGGGAAGCACAGCTCCAGATTGCGCTGGGCGATCGCCCGTCGAGCGCCGGCTACCCGGTACATCAACGCCCCCAGGGCACGACCGATTTGCAGGAGCACGGGATAAGGCAGTTGGACGATCAGCCATAACACACCCAGTCCCAGCCACAGCGGCCAGAAACGTGGAGAAAAGAATGCAGCTCGAAAACGCGGGCGATCCATTACAGATTCCGGACAGACAACAAGGTCGCGCATTCTACATCGGTTCGACCTGGCTTGCGGGGCGCGGGCGATCTCGTTATAAGTCTCGGCACTTTTAGTGACAAGCCGCCTTCTGCAGACCATGAGCCAAACCGAATCGCTAGACCAAGATCCTGTGTTCCAGTTAAAGGGCAGCATGCTCGCCATCACGGTGCTGGAACTGGCCCGCAACGACCTTGAAGGCCTTGATCGCCAACTGGCCGCGAAAGTCGCCCAGGCCCCGAACTTCTTCAGCAACGCGCCGCTGGTGCTGGCGCTGGACAAGCTGCCTGCCGCCGAGGGCTCGGTGGATCTGCCCGGGCTGATGCGCGTCTGCCGCCACCACGGGCTGCGCACCCTGGCCATTCGTGCCAGCCGCATAGAAGACATTGCCGCGGCGATTGCCGTCGATCTACCGGTGCTGCCGCCTTCCGGTGCCCGGGAACGGCCACTGGAACCGCCCGAGAGCGAGGTCAAGAAAGTACCGGAGAAGCCGCCGGAGCCCACGGTCAAACCGACCCGCATCATCACTTCGCCCGTACGCGGCGGACAGCAGATCTATGCCCAGGGCGGCGATCTGGTGGTGGTGTCCTCGGTCAGCCCCGGTGCGGAACTTCTCGCCGATGGCAATATCCATGTATACGGCCCGATGCGTGGCCGGGCCCTGGCGGGGGTCAAGGGCGACACCAAGGCGCGGATTTTCTGTCAGCAATTGAGCGCTGAATTGATCTCCATCGCTGGCCAGTACAAGGTTTCCGAGGACCTGCGACGCGACCCTTTGTGGGGCTCTGGAGTCCAGGTCAGCCTGTCGGGTGACGTGTTGAACATCACACGTCTTTAACGGATACTGCCGCATTTTCCAAGCATCTCTAAAACGTAGCGATTACGGCTCAAACGAAGTAGGAAATTGGCAATCAGCAGTGTTTATCGACGATGAACCCTGCCGCTGACCGAGCTCCAGCCAAGGCTGTCCGACTGCAGTAGTTTTCAAGAGATGTTTTTCAGGGGCTAAAAGTCCTTTTTCCTTAGGGGTGAAACACCTTGGCCAAGATTCTCGTGGTTACATCCGGCAAGGGTGGTGTGGGTAAAACCACCACCAGCGCCGCTATCGGTACCGGCCTCGCTCTGCGTGGTCACAAAACAGTCATCGTCGACTTCGACGTCGGCCTGCGTAACCTCGACCTGATCATGGGCTGCGAGCGTCGCGTGGTGTATGACTTCGTCAACGTGGTGAACGGCGAAGCCAACCTGCAGCAAGCCCTGATCAAAGACAAGCGCCTGGAAAACCTCTACGTGCTGGCCGCCAGCCAGACCCGGGACAAGGACGCGCTGACCCTCGAAGGCGTGGAAAAAGTCCTGATGGAACTCAAGGAAACCTTCGAGTTCGTGGTCTGCGACTCGCCTGCCGGTATCGAGAAAGGCGCACACCTGGCCATGTACTTCGCCGACGAAGCCATCGTCGTGACCAACCCTGAAGTGTCCTCGGTCCGTGACTCCGACCGCATGCTCGGCCTGCTGGCCAGCAAATCCCGCCGCGCCGAAAAAGGCGAAGATGCGATCAAGGAGCACCTGCTGCTGACCCGCTACAACCCGGAGCGCGTCAGCAATGGCGAAATGCTCGGCGTTGAAGACGTCAAAGAAATTCTCGCAGTGACCCTGCTGGGCGTGATTCCCGAATCCCAGGCGGTACTCAAGGCCTCCAACCAGGGCGTGCCGGTGATTCTCGACGACCAGAGTGATGCGGGCCAGGCCTACAGCGACGCGGTCGATCGTCTGCTGGGCAAAACCGTGGAACACCGGTTCCTTGATGTCGAGAAGAAGGGATTCTTCGAGCGTCTGTTTGGAGGTAGATAATGAATCTTTTTGACTTCTTTCGTGCCAGCAAAAAGGTCAGCACCGCGTCGGTAGCGAAAGAGCGTCTACAGATCATCGTGGCGCATGAACGCGGCCAGCGCAGCACCCCCGATTACTTGCCCGCCTTGCAGAAGGAACTGGTGGAAGTAATCCGCAAGTACGTCAATATCGGGTCCGACGACGTGCACGTCGCTCTGGAAAACCAGGGCAGTTGCTCGATCCTGGAACTCAATATCACCCTGCCTGATCGCTGATTGATCCGCCAGGAGCCACGGCGGCTCGCAGGCCTCATGCATTGAATGGGGTCGGCGAGCCGCCGTTGGCGTTTGTTACGAGGCTGTTTTAATGCCGTTGTCGAATATCCACATCCTGCATCAGGACGCTGCCGTCCTGGTGGTGAACAAACCTACCCTGCTGCTTTCCGTCCCCGGTCGCGCCGACGACAACAAGGACTGCCTGATCACCCGCCTGCAGGAAAATGGTTACCCCGAAGCCCGGATCGTCCACCGACTGGACTGGGAAACCTCCGGCATCATTCTCCTGGCTCGGGACCCGGACACTCATCGCGAGCTGTCGCGGCAGTTTCACGACCGTGAAACCGAAAAAGCCTACACAGCCCTGTGCTGGGGCCAGCCGGAACTGGACAGCGGCAGCATCGACCTGCCCCTGCGTTATGACCCGCCAACCAAGCCCCGGCACGTGGTGGATCACGAATTCGGCAAGCACGCCCTGACCTTCTGGCGCGTGCTGGAGCGCTGCGGCGACTGGTGCCGGGTCGAACTGACGCCGATCACCGGACGCTCCCATCAACTGCGGGTACACATGCTGTCCATCGGGCATCCGCTCCTGGGTGACGGCCTCTACGCCCACCCGCAAGCCCTGGCTGCCTGGCCGCGCCTGTGCCTGCACGCCAGCATGCTCAGCTTCACCCATCCGCAGACCGGCGAACGCCTGCGCTTCGACTGCCCTGCGCCATTTTGATAACAACCTGTTCAGCCCGCGCCCTCAGTAAGGACACTTGACCGATGACGTGCATAGCAGCACTTGCCCCGCACTCCCTGGTAAAAACCCCAGAGCAGTTGCTCTATCTGGTTTACGGTAACCACGAGGTTTATCGGCGCGAAGTCAAATTCAGCATCCTTACAGCACTTAGCCTTTTGAATAACGGAGAGTCGCTGTGCATCAGGATAATGACCGACCGCCCCCAGGACTATGTTGGCTGGCCGGTAGATATCGTCGCTTTGAACGAAGAAATCCTGCATCAATGGCAAGGCCATAACGGCTATCACCACCGGCGCAAGGCCTGTGCCATGGCCGTCGGACTTAAACTCGCGGAAAAAACCCTTTTCGCAGACACCGATACGCTCTTTCTGAAAAACCCTCATCTGCTGCTGAAAAAGATCAGTCCTCAGAACTACTTGATGGATGAGTTTGAATACCATTGGCGAGATGTGAGTACGCGCCAGAATTACCTCAAGCTCGGTGCATGCCTGCAAACGCATGGCGTAAGACCCGACAGTGACTTCAAGCTCTACAACAGTGGCCTGTGCGGACTGACCAACAGCGATACGCCACTGCTGGAAAAGTCCATCGGTTATATCGATGAGTGGACTCAGGCCCCGTTCGATATTCACACGATCGAACAGATTGCCTTGTCATTTGCAATGCGTGACTTGCCCGTGCAAGAAACCAAGAAGTACGTTTATCACTACTTTGCCAAAAAGCGTTTCTTCCACACGATGCAGGCGCGCTTTTTCGAACTTTACGGCGAAGACTATCGTTCTGAACTGATCTCGTTATCTCGAGAGGTTCCACGCCAGGTACCCGAACCCGCTCTCTGGAAACAACTTCAAATCAAGTGGCGCCTACGAAAACTCGACGGTGAGCTAAAGAAGATTGCCCGGGACCTGCATTATGGAAACGAACTGTCGAGCAATCCTTACCACTTGGCCTGTAGGCACGAGTGGTGGAAAAACGCGTCCCGGGAGATCGGACGCTGGGATCCGCAAAAACAACAACGACTGCTGAATCTCGACAGTGGCTCCTGGCCAAAGGTATTGCCCAGCCCCACCCGCCAGGAAGACCAACAGGGCATCTTGAATTTTCTGCGCGAACAGCTGGCGTCAGCCAAGCATTGAAGCGAGTTCTGCTGTCAATGGACGACCTGCTTCAAACGCTCTTGCCCATCGCCACGATCCAATACGTTAAACTCGCGCCACTGCTGTCTGGAGCTACTTATGCGCGAAGAGTTGAACCAAGGCCTGATCGACTTCCTCAAGGCCTCCCCTACCCCTTTCCATGCCACTGCCAGCCTTGTTCAACGTCTGGAAGCGGCCGGTTATCAACGCCTCGACGAGCGCGAGCCATGGACCACCGAGGCCAACGGTCGTTACTACGTCACTCGTAACGACTCCTCTATCGTCGCCTTCAAGCTGGGGCGGCACTCGCCGTTGCAAGGCGGCATCCGCCTGGTGGGCGCACACACCGACAGTCCGTGCCTGCGGGTCAAGCCGCAGCCGGAACTGCAGCGCCAGGGCTTCTGGCAGCTGGGCGTGGAAGTCTACGGCGGCGCGCTGCTGGCCCCCTGGTTCGACCGCGACCTGTCCCTGGCCGGCCGCGTGACCTTCCGTCGCGATGGCAAGGTGGAAAGCCAACTGATCGATTTCAAGGCACCGATCGCGATCATTCCCAACCTGGCCATTCACCTCAACCGGGAAGCCAACCAGGGCTGGGCAATCAATGCACAGAATGAACTGCCGCCGATCCTGGCCCAGTTCGCCGGCGACGAGCGGGTGGATTTCCGTGCGGTCCTGACCGACCAGCTGGCTCGGGAACACGGCCTGAACGCCGACGTGGTGCTGGACTACGAGTTGAGCTTCTATGACACCCAGAGCGCGGCGGTAATCGGCCTGCACGGCGATTTCATTGCCGGTGCGCGCCTGGACAACCTGCTGTCCTGCTACGCCGGATTGCAGGCCCTGTTGAACGCCGACAGCGACGAAACCTGCGTACTGGTGTGCAACGACCACGAGGAAGTGGGCTCCTGCTCGGCCTGCGGCGCCGACGGCCCGATGCTCGAACAGACCTTGCGTCGCCTGCTGCCCGAAGGCGACGAGTTCGTGCGCACCATCCAGAAATCGCTGCTGGTGTCCGCCGACAACGCCCACGGCGTGCACCCCAACTACGCGGACAAGCACGACGCCAACCACGGCCCGAAACTCAACGCCGGCCCGGTGATCAAGGTCAACAGCAATCAACGTTACGCCACCAACAGCGAAACCGCCGGTTTCTTCCGCCACCTGTGCATGGCCGAAGAAGTGCCGGTACAGAGCTTCGTGGTGCGCAGCGACATGGGCTGCGGCTCGACCATCGGCCCGATCACCGCCAGCCACCTGGGGGTGCGCACCGTGGATATCGGCCTGCCGACCTTCGCCATGCATTCGATCCGCGAACTGTGCGGCAGTCATGACCTGGCCCACCTGGTGAAAGTGCTGAGCGCCTTCTACGCCAGCCACGAACTGCCCTAAGGCATGCGGCGGGCGTGGACCTCCACGCCCGCCGGCTTCTGATACACATCAACCCAGGTCGCGACAAAGCGACCTAGACTGATAAGTACCTCTTCTGACAAGGCCGTCGCCATGATCTCGATGTCTTCGTTCCATTCCATGCTCATCCCGATTCTCTCGGGCATGATCCTGTTGGCCATCGGCTTCAATTTCCGGGACAAGAACCTCGGGGTGTTCAGCATGTGGATCGGCATGCTGCTGATTCTCGGAACCGTGGTGTACAAGATCCTCGCCAAACTCGCGGAATAAATGCAGCACCTGCCCTCGCATTGAATTTGGTGGCCTCGTACACTCGGTCGATCCGTTTGTCTGCGAGGTTGACCACCCAGTGTTTGCTCGTCTTTTCGCCCTGCCCTGCTATGCACTCGTCTGCCTGCTGACCCTGCTGCCGCTGAGCAGCGCTCAGGCGGTGGGCCTGCCAGGCCTGCTGGGTAACCAGACCAAGGCGCAGCCCCAGGCCGAGGAACCCCTGGGGCAATCCCTGGATGAGGTCATCAAGTCCCTGGAGAACGACCAGCAGCGGGCCAAGCTGCTGGCAGACCTGAAAAAGCTCCGGGACGCCACGAAAAAAGCTCAGCCCACCCCCGAGGAAGGCGTACTGGGCTTGATCGGCGGCACCCTGAGCAGTCTTGAGAAGCAGTTTTCCGGCGCCGACAGTCCGGTCAACCGCTGGACGGACGAGTTCGATCTGGCCCAGGAAGAACTGGCGGCGCTGATGCTGCCGGCCAGCCAATGGCTGCCGATCATCTTTGCCTTTGCCTTGATCCTCATGGTCTGGAGCCTGCTGGCGGCGGCTTTGATCTGGCTCAGTCACCGGGTGCGCCTGCGTTTTGGCCTCACCGACGAACTGCCCCAGCATCCCAAGACCTGGGACTTGCTGCGTTTCGCCCTACGCAAGCTCGGCCCCTGGCTGATCGCCCTGCTGATCACCGTGTACCTGACCTACTCCCTGCCCTCTTCCCTGGGCAAGGACCTGGCCATGGTCCTGGCCTACGCGCTGGTGGTGGGTACCTGCTTCTCGGCGATCTGCGTGGTGGCGTTTTCCGTGCTCGATGGCCCGAACCGCCATCGCGCGCTGTACATCCTGCGCCGCCAGGCCTTCCGCCCGCTGTGGTGGATCGGCAGCTTCGCCGCTTTCGGCGAAGCCCTGAGCGACCCGCGCATGGTGGCCAGCCTCGGCCAGCACCTGGCGCATACCGCGGCGACCTTCGCCAATGTGATGGCGGCGTTGTCCACCGGGGTGTTCATCCTGCGTTTTCGCCGGCCCATCGCCCACCTGATCCGCAACCAGCCGCTGTCCCGGCGCCTGACCCGCCGGGCCCTGAGCGACACCATCGAAATCATCGGCACCTTCTGGTACCTGCCGGCCCTGGTGCTGGTGGGCATTTCGCTGTTCGCCACCTTTGTCTCGGCCGGCGATACCAGCACCGCCCTGCGCCAGTCCCTGCTGTGCACCGTGCTGTTGGTGCTGTGCATGGTGATCAACGGCCTGGTGCGGCGCCACGCGCTCAAGCCGCAACGTGGGCACAAACGCCACGCGCTGTACTCCGAGCGCCTGAAAAGCTTCTTCTATACCCTGGCTCACCTGGCGGTGTGGCTGGCGTTCATCGAACTGGGCCTGCGGGTCTGGGGCATGTCGCTGATCCGCTTTACCGAAGGCGACGGCCATGAAGTCAGCGTCAAGCTGTTCAGCCTCGGCGGCACCCTGATCTTCGCCTGGCTGATCTGGATTCTCAGCGACACCGCGGTGCATCACGCCCTGACCCGCTCGCGCAAGGGGCTGGCCAATGCCCGCGCGCAAACCATGATGCCGCTGATCCGCAACGTGCTGTTCGTGGCGATCTTCATCATTGCCACCATCGTCGCCCTGGCCAACATGGGCATGAACGTCACGCCGCTGCTGGCCGGTGCCGGTGTCATCGGCCTGGCCATCGGTTTCGGCGCCCAGTCCCTGGTGGCGGACCTGATCACCGGCCTGTTCATCATCATCGAGGACTCCCTGGCCATCGACGATTACGTGGATGTCGGCGGCCACCTGGGCACTGTCGAAGGCCTGACCATCCGCACCGTGCGCCTGCGGGACATCGACGGCATCGTGCACACCATCCCGTTCAGCGAGATCAAGAGCATCAAGAACTACTCCCGGGAATTCGGCTACGCGATCTTCCGCGTGGCGATTCCCTACAACATGGAGATCGACGACGCGATCAAGCTGATGCGCGATGTCGGCCAGAAAATGCGCACCGATCCCTTGCAGCGGCGCAATATCTGGTCACCGCTGGAGATTCAGGGCGTGGAAAGCTTCGAGTCCGGCAGCGCCATCCTCCGGGCTCGCTTCAAGACTGCGCCGATCAAGCAATGGGAAGTGTCACGGGCTTTCAACCTGTCCCTCAAGCGCCACCTGGACGAAGCCGGGCTGGACCTGGCCACCCCGCGCATGAGCATCCAGGTGATCACCCCCGGCAGCACCCCGGAAAAACAATGACCCTGTAGGAGCCGGCTGGCCGACGAAAGCGATCAACCGGCCCGGCTCGCCTACAGCACGTCAACGCCGACATGAATCGCGTCATGCCGCCAGAACTCCAGATCACAATCGATCAGCCGCTCGTGCTGGTCATAGTTGACCCGGGCGATGCGCAGCCCGGGACTGCCCACCGAGACCTTCAAGGCCGCCGCCGCTTCCGGCTGCAATGAAGTGGGCACGATCTCGAAGCGCACCCTTCCGTAATGCAGGTCGTAATGCCGGGCATAAAGCTCGGTGATCGACTGGTTCAGGTCCAGCTCGAGAATGTGCGGAAAGTACTTGGGATTCAGGTAGTGCTCGACGTACAGCACCAGCCGCTCGTCGATGCGCCGCACCCGGCAGATCTGGATCACGCTGGACAGCGCCGGCAGCTGCAGCCAGGCGCAGACCGCCGCCGAAGCCGGTTGCAGCCGCGCCGAAATCACCTCGGTGGAAGGCACTCGCCCCTGGGCACTGACCATGGCGTGGAAATGGCTACGCTGCATCAGGTTGTAGGCCAGCCGCGGCGGCGAAACGAACCAGCCCCGGCGCTCCTCGCGGTAGATCTGCCCCTGGGCCTCCAATTGCAGCAAGGCCTCGCGCACGGTGATGCGGGTGGTGGCGAACAGTTCGCTGAGCTTGCGCTCGGCCGGCAGCTTGCTGCCCGGCGCCAACAGACCGTGGGCGATCTGTTCCTGCAGGACCTGGCCGATGGCTGTCACCGCTTTGGTTGCATCAATACGCATCAACGTTACCTATCTGGACTAGACCAGCACTGTTTCAGGGCAGCGCAGTGGTCGGGACAGCGCTCTGCAGCCGTGTCCAAAGCCTAGGCAATGCATATGACTGAGAGATGACAAAGCCGCCGAGCGGCCCCCTGGCGAACCTGCAAATTGCCCGCCAGAACCTTGCAGAACGGGTGTTTGGTCATGGTCTACGCTTATTTCGCAGCGCCGGACCTGCGCCCGAATCCATGCGCCGACCGTTGGCACCGACATCAAAGTGTCATCCAACACGCCTAAATTGGCTCAGGTATTGCTGACCTAGACCAACCCACCGCAAGACCGTCGATAACAACGCAGCGTTGAACACGCCCAAAGGAGCTTCGGATGAAACAGCTTTTCCTGGCATCACTGTTAGGCTCGACCATTGCCCTGTGCACCGCCGCCATGGCTGCTGATAACGATTTGAAAACCCTGGAAGCCGCTGCGAAAGCAGAAGGCGCGGTCAACAGCGTCGGCATGCCCGATGACTGGGCCAACTGGAAAGGCACCTGGGAAGACCTGGCGAAAACCTACGGCCTCAAGCACATCGATACCGACATGAGCTCGGCCCAGGAGATCGCCAAGTTCGCCGCCGAGAAAGACAACGCCAGCGCCGACATCGGCGACGTGGGCGCGGCCTTTGGCCCGATAGCGGTCAAGCAGGGCGTGGTCCAGCCTTACAAGCCAAGCACCTGGGCCCAGGTCCCGGACTGGGCCAAGGACAAGGACGGCAACTGGGCGCTGGCCTATACCGGGACCATCGCCTTCATCATCAACAAGAAGCTGCTGCACGGCTCTGACGCACCCAAGAGCTGGGCCGACCTGGAAAAAGGCAAGTACAAGGTTTCCATCGGTGACGTGAGCACCGCCGCCCAGGCCGCCAACGGCGTACTGGCCGCCGCCATCGCCAAGGGTGGCGACGAGAAGAACATCCAGCCGGCGCTGCTGATGTTCGCCGAGATCGCCAAGCAGGGTCGCCTGTCCCTGGCCAACCCGACCATCGCCACCATGGAAAAGGGTGAAGTGGAAGTCGGCGTGGTCTGGGACTTCAACGGCCTGAGCTACCGCAACAAGATGGTCAACAAGGACGACTACGAAGTGCTGATCCCGTCCGATGGCTCGGTGATTTCCGGCTACACCACCATCATCAACAAGTACGCCAAGCACCCCAACGCCGCCAAGCTGGCCCGCGAATACATTTTCAGCGATGCCGGCCAGACCAACCTGGCCCGCGGCAATGCCCGGCCGATTCGCGCCGAACACCTGACCCTGCCGGCGGACGTGCAGGCCAACCTGCTGCCCAACGAGCAGTACAAGCACGTGACGCCGATCAAGGACGCCGATGCCTGGGAGAAAACCTCCAAGGCCCTGCCGCAGAAGTGGCAGGAAGAAGTGATCATCAACATGCCATAACGCTGTATCAGTCGTAGGAGCCGGCTTGCCGGCGCAGGCCTGCACGAAGGTGCAGATACCTTCGCCGGCAAACGCAGTGCCGTCCGGCCGCTCCTGCAGGCTCCACGCGCTGCCTGATCCCGGAGTCCCCCCGTTCATGAAGCACAACGTCATTCTTGTGGTGCTCGACGGCCTCAACCACGAAGTGGCCCGACACGCCATGGGCCATCTGCAAGCCTACGTCGGCGCAGGCCGCGCCGCCCTGTACAAGTTGCAATGCGAGTTGCCGGCCCTGTCCCGCCCCCTGTACGAGTGCATCCTCACCGGCGTCGCACCAATCGACAGCGGCATCGTGCACAACCAGATCTCGCGCCTGTCCAACCAGCGCAGCCTGTTCCACTACGCCCGCGAGGCCGGCCTGAGCACGGCCGCGGCGGCTTACCACTGGGTCAGCGAACTCTACAACCAGAGCCCGTTCAACGCTCCCCGCGACCGCCATACCGTCAACCCGGAACTGCCGATCCAGTACGGCCACTTCTACTGGAGCGATCACTACCCCGATTCCCACCTGTTCGCCGATGCGGAGAACCTGCGGCTGCGTCATCAGCCGAACCTGCTCCTGGTGCACCCGATGAACATCGACGATGCCGGGCACAAGCACGGCCTGGACAGCGCCCAGTACCGCAACAGCGCGCGCTCGGCGGACATCATCCTCGCCGACTATCTGCAAGGCTGGCTCGATGCCGGCTATCAGGTACTGGTGACGGCCGATCACGGCATGAACAACGACCGCTCGCACAATGGCCTGCTGGCCGAGGAGCGGGAAGTCCCACTGTTCGTGCTCGGCGATGCCTTCAGCCTCGACCCCAACGCCACGCCCAAGCAAACCGAGCTGTGCGGCACTATCTGCCAACTGCTGGGCGCAGCCCATGACAAACCTTTCTGCCGGGAGCTGTTGCAGTGAATTCAGTGACCCGCGGCAAATGGCTGGCGGCGCTGTGCCTGGTGCCCTTTGTCCTGTTCTTCATCGTGTTCCAGATCGCCCCGCTGGCATGGGTGCTGATCAACAGCCTGCAGTCGGAAGAGTTCGGCTGGGGCCTGGCCAACTTCAGCAAGATCTTCAGTTCGAAGTTCTATCTGCAGGCCATCCAGTACAGCCTGGAGATCAGTTTCTGGTCCAGCGTGTTCGGCATCATCATCGCCGTGCTGGGCAGCTACTCGCTGCGCAGGGTGGACTCCAGGCTGCGCAACTTCGTCAACGCCTTCGCCAACATGACCAGCAACTTCGCCGGCGTGCCCCTGGCCTTTGCCTTCATCATCCTCCTGGGCTTCAACGGCACCATCACCATCATGCTCAAGCAGTCGGGGATCATTCAGGACTTCAACCTGTACTCCAAGACCGGGCTGATCATTCTCTACACCTACTTCCAGATTCCCCTGGGCGTGCTGCTGCTCTACCCGGCCTTCGACGCCCTGCGTGAAGACTGGCGCGAATCCGCCGCGCTGCTGGGTGCCAGCGGCTGGCAGTTCTGGCGACATATCGGCCTGCCGGTGCTGACCCCGGCACTGCTCGGCACCTTCGTCATCCTCCTGGCCAACGCCCTGGGCGCCTACGCCACGGTCTACGCCCTGACCACCGGCAACTTCAACGTGTTGCCGATCCGTATCGCCGCCATGGTTTCCGGGGACATCTCCCTGGATCCGAACATGGCCAGCGCCCTGGCCGTGGTGCTGGTGGCACTGATGACCCTGGTGACCATCGTCCATCAGCTGCTGTTGAAGAGGAGCTACCATGTCTCGCGCTGAACCCGGCTCCGCCGCGCTCTACCACCGGGTGGTGGTCTACTTGCTGTTCGCCATCCTGCTGCTGCCGCTGCTGGGGACCTTTGTCTATTCCATCGCCAGCAGTTGGTCGGCCACCATCCTGCCCAGCGGCTTGACCTTCAAGTGGTACCTGCAGCTGTGGAGCGACCCGCGCTTTCTCAACGCCTTCGGCCAGTCGCTGCTGGTCTGCGTCGGCGCGCTGGTGCTCTCGGTAGTGTTGATCCTGCCGCTGCTGTTCGTGGTGCACTACCACTTTCCCAAGCTCGATGCGCTGATGAATATCCTGATCCTGCTGCCCTTCGCGGTGCCGCCGGTGGTGTCTTCGGTGGGCCTGCTGCAGCTCTATGGTTCGGGGCCCTTGGCCATGGTCGGCACGCCCTGGATCCTGATCGGCTGCTACTTCACCGTGGCGCTGCCGTTCATGTACCGGGCCATCACCAACAACCTGCAGGCGATCAACCTCCGCGACCTGATGGACGCCGCCCAACTGCTCGGCGCCAGCACCTGGCAGGCGGCTTTCCTGGTGGTCCTGCCCAACCTGCGCAAGGGCCTGATGGTGGCGCTGCTGCTGTCGTTCTCGTTCCTGTTCGGCGAGTTCGTGTTCGCCAACATCCTGGTCGGCACCCGCTATGAAACCCTGCAGGTCTACCTCAACAACATGCGCAACAGCAGCGGCCACTTCACCAGCGCCCTGGTGATCTCCTACTTCTTCTTTGTGCTGGTTCTGACCTGGGCCGCCAACATCTTGAACAAGGACAAAAGCCAATGAGCTTCGTCAGCGTCCAACACCTGCAAAAGCACTACGCCGGCACCACAGTGTTCAGCGACATCAATTGCGAGATTCGCAAAGGCGAGTTCGTCACCCTCCTGGGCCCGTCCGGCTGCGGCAAATCCACCCTGCTGCGCTGCATCGCCGGGCTGACCCCGGTGGACGGCGGCAAGATCCTTCTCGACGGCCAGGACATCGTGCCCCTGAGCCCTCAGAAACGCGGGATCGGCATGGTGTTCCAGAGCTACGCGCTGTTTCCCAACATGACCGTGGAACAGAACGTGGCCTTTGGCCTGCGCATGCAGAAGGTCAACGCCGACGACAGCCACAAGCGCGTGCAGGAAGCCCTGCAACTGGTGGAGCTCAACGACTACGCCAGCCGCTACCCCCATCAACTGTCCGGCGGCCAGTGCCAGCGCGTGGCCCTGGCCCGCTCTCTGGTGACCCGACCGCGCCTGCTGTTGCTGGACGAACCGCTGTCGGCCCTGGACGCGCGGATCCGCAAGCATCTGCGTGAACAGATCCGCAACATTCAGCGGGAGCTGGGACTGACGACCATCTTCGTCACCCACGACCAGGAAGAAGCGCTGACCATGTCCGACCGGATCTTCCTGATGAACCAGGGCAAGATCGTCCAGAGCGGCGACGCCGAAACCCTCTACACCGCCCCCGTGGATGCCTTCGCCGCGGGCTTTATCGGCAACTACAACCTGCTGGACGCCGAAAGCGCCAGCAAGCTGCTACAACGGCCGGTCAACGGGCGCATCGCCATTCGCCCGGAAGCCATCGAACTGCGCAAGGAAGGCCAGTTGGATGCCCTGGTGCGCAGTCACAGCCTGCTGGGCAATGTGATCCGCTACCGGATCGAAGCCCGTGGCGTGGAACTGGTGGTGGATGTACTCAACCGCTCGGCCGATGACCTTCATGCAGACGGCCAGCGCCTGGCATTGACCATCGATCCGGCAGCCCTGTGTGAGGTAGCCTGATGGCATTCACGCAATTGATCCTGAAGAGAGAGCGGTACTGATGGCCCTGGCAATTTTTGATCTGGACGAAACCCTGATTCACGGCGACTGCGCCACCCTCTGGAGCGAGCAGATGGGCCGCCTGGGCTGGGTCGACAGCGAATCGTTCATGCGCCGCAACCATGAGCTGATGGACGCCTACAGCCACGGCAAGCTGGCCATGGAGGAATTCATGGATTTCAGCCTGGAGCCCATGACCGGGCGTACACCGGAGGAAGTCGCGCACTTGGTCGAGCCCTGGGTGGAAGAGGTGATCGAACCGATCATCTTCAGCGATGCCTGCAAAGCCATCGCCGCCCATCGCCAGGCCGGCGACCGGATCCTGGTGATCTCGGCCTCGGGCACCCATCTGGTGAAACCGATTGCGGCCCGCCTGGGCATCGACGAAGTGCTAGGCATCGAGCTGGAGGTGCAACATGGGGCCTACAGCGGCCGCACCGTTGGCACCCTGACTTACCGCGAAGGCAAGATCACCCGCCTGCTGGAATGGCTGGATGCCGAGGAGGAAAACCTGGAAGGCGCGACCTTCTACTCCGACTCGCGCAACGACCTGCCGTTGCTGCTGCGAGTGGATCATCCGCAAGTGGTGAACCCGGACCCGGTATTGCGTGAGCACGCAGAAAAAGCCGGCTGGCGGATCCATCACTGGAAGTGACCTGCCCCCGAGAACCCCGGAGCTGGCTTGTGTAGGAGCTGGCTTGCCAGCGAACTCAATCGCCTTATCCGGCAGGTCAGCTCCTACAGGGCTCAGTTCAGGCTGGGGTCAATCACCAGCACCAGCTTGCCCGACACCTTATTGGTCGCCAGTTCGGCAAAGGCGACTTCAGCGTCCTGAATCGGAAAGGTCTTGGCCAACTGCGGACTCAGACGTCCCTCAGTAAACAGCGGCCAGACATTTTGCCCGAGGTCGCTCAGCAGATCGGCCTTGAACTGCTCGTTGCGGCTGCGCAGGGTCGAGCCGAGCAACTGGATGCGCCTGGCCAGAACCTGGGCCAAATCCAGTTGCGCTTCACGCCCCCCCATCAAGCCGATCAACACCCAACGCCCATCCACCGCCAGCAACTTGAGGTTGTCGGCCGCGTAATTGGCCCCCACCGGATCAAGAACCACATCGAACGGGCCAAAGTCCCGCAGCGCCTCCAGGCCATCGGTACGCACCACGCCGCCCTGGGCCCCCAGGCTTTCGCAATAGGCCAGGCGATCAGCGGAACCGACACTGACCCAACACGGATTACCGAACGCCTTGCACAATTGAATGGCGGCCGAACCGACACCACTGGCCCCGGCGTGCAACAGCACCTTCTCCCCGGGCTTGAGCGCCGCCAGTTGGAACAGGTTGAGCCAGGCCGTGGCGTAGACCTCGGGCAATGCCGCCGCTTCGACCAGGGACAGGCCCTCAGGCACCGGCAGCACATGGCGCGCATCCACTACCACTTCCTCGGCCATGCCGCCACCGGCCAGCAGCGCGCACACCCGATCTCCGATCTGCCAGGACGAACCCGGGCCTACTTCGCTGATAATCCCCGAGCACTCAAGGCCCAGGATCGAGCTGGCTCCCGGAGGCGGAGGATAGAGTCCGGCTCGCTGCAGCAGGTCGGCACGATTGAGCCCCGCAGCCGCCACACGAATGCGAACTTGCCCTACATCACAGGCCGGACTTGGCTCTTCAACCCACTCCACATGACCTTCAACGCCTTGCAATGCTTTCACAGTGCCTCCATAGTGAGTCTGGACTGAGCCCGGAGCGGTAGCACCGGGCTTTTTGCATTATGCGACCGGCCCTTATGGAACCGGCGACTTCAAAGACGGCCTAATATGCGTTATCAATTGCCCCCGCGTCGAATCAGCATGAAGCATTTGTTCCCCAGCACCGCCCTCGCCCTTTTCATTGGTTTCGGCTTACTGCCGATGTCGACCAATACGTTCGCAGCCAATAGCTGGGACAACCTTCAGCCCGATCGCGATGAGGTAATTGCCAGCCTCAATGTTGTAGAACTGCTCAAACGCCACCATTACAGTAAACCGCCGCTGGACGATGCGCGCTCGGTGATCATCTACGACAGCTACCTGAAGCTGCTGGATCCGTCGCGCAGCTACTTTCTGGCCAGCGACATTGCGGAATTCGACAAATGGAAAACCCAGTTTGACGATTTCCTCAAGAGCGGCGACCTGAACGCCGGATTCACCATCTACAAGCGTTATCTGGACCGGGTCAAAGCGCGTCTGGACTTCGCCCTCGCGGAACTCAACAAGGGCGTCGACAAGATCGATTTCAACGCCAAGGAAACCTTGCTGATCGACCGCAAGGACGCACCATGGCTCAAGACCACCGCAGAACTCGACGACCTGTGGCGCAAACGCGTCAAGGACGAAGTGCTGCGGATGAAGATCGCCGGCAAGGATCCCAAGCAGATCCAGGAAACCCTGACCAAGCGCTACAAGAACCAATTGGCGCGCCTGGACCAGACCCGGGCCGAAGACATCTTCCAAGCCTACATCAACACCTTCGCCATGTCCTACGATCCGCACACCAACTATCTGTCGCCGGATAACGCGGAAAACTTCGACATCAACATGAGCCTGTCGCTGGAAGGCATCGGCGCCGTGTTGCAGAGCGACAACGACCAGGTCAAGGTCGTGCGCCTGGTGCCGGCAGGCCCGGCCGACAAGACCAAGCAAGTGGCTCCTGCGGACAAGATCATCGGCGTTGCCCAGGGCGACAAGGAAATGGTCGACGTGGTCGGCTGGCGCCTGGACGAAGTGGTCAAGCTGATCCGTGGGCCGAAAGGCACCCTGGTGCGCCTGGAAGTGATACCGGCGAGCAATGCGCCAAATGATCAGACCAGCAAGATCGTGCCCATCACCCGCGAAGCGGTGAAGCTCGAAGACCAGGCGGTGAAGAAGTCGATCCTCAACCTCAAGCAGGATGGCAAGGACTACAAGCTCGGGGTGATCGAGATCCCGGCCTTCTATCTGGATTTCAAGGCCTTCCGCGCCGGTGACCCGGACTACAAGAGCACCACCCGCGACGTGAAGAAACTGCTGACCGAGTTGCAGAAAGACAAGGTCGACGGCGTGGTCATCGACCTGCGCAACAATGGCGGCGGTTCTCTCCAGGAAGCCACCGAACTGACCAGCCTGTTCATCGACAAGGGCCCGACCGTACTGGTGCGCAACGCCGACGGCCGTGTCGATGTACTGGAAGACGAAAACCCCGGCGCCTTCTACAAAGGCCCGATGGCGCTGCTGGTCAACCGCCTCTCGGCTTCGGCGTCGGAAATTTTCGCCGGTGCCATGCAGGACTATCACCGCGCACTGATCATCGGTGGCCAGACCTTCGGTAAAGGCACGGTGCAGACCATTCAGCCACTGAACCATGGCGAGCTGAAACTGACCCTGGCCAAGTTCTACCGGGTTTCCGGCCAGAGCACCCAGCATCAGGGCGTGCTGCCGGATATCGGCTACCCGTCGATCATCGACACCAAGGAAATCGGCGAAAGCGCCCTGCCTGAAGCCATGCCGTGGGACACCATCCGCCCGGCCATCAAGCCCGCCGTTGATCCGTTCAAGCCGTTCCTGGCCCAGCTCAAGGCCGAACACGAAAGTCGCTCGGCGAAAGATCCGGAGTTCGTGTTCATCCGCGACAAGCTGGCCCTGGCACAGAAACTGATGGCGGAAAAGACCGTCAGCCTCAACGAGGCCGATCGTCGCGCACAACATGCCGACATCGAAGCCAAGCAACTGGCGCTGGAAAACGCGCGTCGCAAGGCTAAGGGCGAAGAGCCGCTCAAAGAGCTGAAGAAAGAGGACGAAGACGCGCTGGCCGCTGCCGAGCCGGACAAGACCAAGCCGGAAGACGACGCCTACCTGAGCGAAACTGGGCGCATTCTGCTGGACTATCTGAAGCTCAACACCTCGGTGGCCAAGCACTGAAGATGATGGCAATTTAATTCGATCGCTCCTCGGATCGTCATTAAACAGTCATCATTCTGTCGTGAAATAAAGGACCGGGCGCCGCTCTTGAACTGGAGCGGCGCCCGGTCCTTTTTTTATCGACAGAGATCGCCATGACCACGACCGAACAGCTGAGTGCATTGAGTTCAATCCTGGCTCAAAGCGGTTTGCACAGCCTGTTCCAACCGATCATCAGCCTTTCCGAGCGGCGCATCCTGGGTTACGAGGCCCTGAGTCGCGGTCCCTCCAACAGCCCCCTGCACTCCCCTGTCGCCCTGTTTGCGGTAGCGCGTCAGGCCGGCCGCCTGAGCGAACTGGAGATCGCCTGCCGCCACAGCGCCTGCAAACGCTTCAGCGAGCAGCAACTGCCCGGCAAACTGTTTCTCAACGTCTCCCCCGAATCCCTGCTGGAGGCGGCCCACCAACCCGGGCGCACCCTGCAACTGCTCCAGGACTTCGGCATCCCGCCCAGCCAGGTGGTGATCGAACTCACCGAACAAACGCCCATCGACGACTTTCAGCTGCTGCAGAATGCCCTGCATCACTACCGCGACATGGGGTTTTCCATCGCCCTGGACGACCTCGGCGCCGGCTATTCAAGCCTGCGCCTGTGGTCCGAGTTGCGCCCGGATTATGTGAAGATCGATCGACACTTCATCGACGGCATCCATCAGGACGCGCTCAAACGCGAGTTCGTCGGTTCGATCCTGCAGATCGCCAAGGCTTCCCGCGCCCAGGTCATCGCCGAAGGCATCGAGATGCTCGAGGAACTGGCGGTGCTCACTGAAATGGGGGTCGATCTGGTCCAGGGCTACTTGCTGTGCCGGCCGCAGGAGCAGCCGCCACGTGATGCGCGGGCGATGATGCCCAAACACGACCATCCCAGCGTGGCGCTCAACGACGAAGGCAGCGACCTCAGCGCCCTGCTCAACGAGCAACCGGCCGTCGCCCGCAATACGCCAACGGCCAACGTCCTGGAAGCCTTTCGCCGGCAAGCCAACCTCAATTCCCTGGCTGTCCTTGACGAGCTGGACCAGCCCTGCGGGATCGTTCATCGGCACTCACTCTCGGACGCCCTGCTCAAACCCTTTGCCACCGACCTGTTTGCCCGCAAACCCATCAGCCGCCTGATGAACGACGATTTCCTCGCCGTCGAACTCAGCCAATCCCTGCAGCAGGTCAGTCGCCTGATCACCAGTCGCGCGCGGCAACGCATCGAGGAAGACTTCATCATCACCCTCAACGGCCAGTACCTGGGACTGGGTCGGGTCATAGACGTACTCAAGCTGATCACCGAGCTGAAAATCCAGCAGGCTCGCTACGCCAACCCGTTGACCTTGCTGCCGGGCAACGTCCCCATCCAGCAGTGCCTTACACGCTTGCTGCAGCAGGGGCGGGAATCGGTGATCTGCTATGTGGATATCGACAGCTTCAAGCCCTTCAACGATATCTACGGCTATGGCCGTGGCGATGAAGTGCTGCTGTGCCTGGCTCAATGCCTGAATGATCGGGTCGATCCCAGCCGCGACTTCGTCGGGCATATCGGCGGCGATGACTTCTTGCTGGTGCTGGGTCCGGAAGACTGGCGCAAGCGTCTGAATCAGCTGCTGGACGACTTCCACAGTCAGTGTCGACGCTTCTATCGCAGCGAACACCTGGAAGCCGGCTGTTTCGTAGCGCCCAACCGCCAGGGCGTGCGCCAGGAGTTTCCCCTGTTATCGCTGTCCATCGGCGTGGTGCACCTGTATCCAGAGGCCTGTGGACAACTGGATTCCAGTCAGCTGGCGGAACTGGCATCCCAGGCCAAGCATCACGCCAAGAACGTCCAGGGCTACAGCATCCACGTGATCGACAGCCTGGAAGCCGCAACCAGCCTGGGAACGCATCCCCTCAAAGAGCCGCTGCAGGATCAGCCGATTGATCGAGCTGCATCAGTTTGAGCTCCGCAAGAGGATGACCGGCCTGTGCCGAAAGCCGCCACCAGCGGGCGGCCTCGACCGCATCGGGAGCCTTGCTGGGCGAGCCGGCAAGACTGATCACACCCAGTTGATAGGCCGCTTTGCCGTCACCCGCCAATGCCGCCAGACGCAACAGGCGCTGGCCTTCCTCACGCGCACCAAGCCCTTGCCCGCGAAAGGTCAGGATGTGCCCATAGAAACTCTGCGCACCGACGTTACCCAGATTGGCCATGCGTGCGAACTGCCCTTCCATCCAACGCCAGGTACGGGGTTGACGGATAAACCAGGGCCAATGAAACAAGCGGCGCGCCAGCCAATAGCCGAGTCGCGCCTTGAGTGGCAGGAACATTCAAGCCTCCGCTGATTCGGGGTACTCGTACTCGAACACCCGCACCACTTCCGAAGCGTGCCATGAGGCGGCAGCCACCCCATCGGAAGGCCCGGAAAAACGTCCCAGGCGCTCGACACACTCGAAGAATCCGGTACGCGGCAAACGACTGGCGCCCTGGCTGATCACCAATGAGCTGCGCAGTGGCTGTTCGGCTCGAGCATCCAGGGCCGCCAGGTGCTCCAGGGCGGCCGTCAAGGTCTGCATGGCCGGACTGGGCAGTTGCAATCGCTCCAACAGCGCACGATAGGTTAAAAGGTGACGTTGACGACGGGCTTGATCCAGCTCACCCAACAGCCCATCCCAGTGCTGACGACTGATCCTTACACTCACGATTGCTCCCTCCACCCCGGCACCGTCAACTCCCAGGCCAGGCTGCGGCGAATCGCAGCGTCGGGTTGACGCTCGCCACTTTCAATCAGGGCCAGGTAAGACGGACTGATACCTACTTTGCGGGCCAGCGCCTCGATGGCGATGCCCTTCCCTTCGCGCAGATTGCGTAATTGATCCAGGCCCGGAAGACTCTGGGCCGGTGGCGCCGCCTGAGACGTAGCGCCAGCATGTGATAGTGGTTCGGTGAGGCCTGCGGCTGTCAATAAAGCTTGATACTGAGCCCACGGCAGAACCGCGTATTCGGGCTCGCCATCGCGTTCAATAATCTGAATATCCATTACTACCCCGTAGGACAACGACACTTATCGAGTCGGACTTTTCCTTTGAAGTGTAATCCTAACAGCGGCTGCGGTCGCGGGAAGCATGATTGTTGACGCCGCGAGTCAATCGACTCAGTTTTGCCGCGGTCCCTCCAGGCGCAACTGTTCCGGTGTATCCGGCAGACGTTCGACTGCCGCCAGTTTTTCCGGGCGCTGACGGCCACGCCAAGCGCGGAAGGCGCTGAGTTCGTCGTCCAGGGTCTTCATCAGCCAGGCCAGCACGGCAATGTCGTCGAGCATGCCAAACACCGGGATGAAATCGGGAATCGCGTCCACCGGACTGAGGAAATACATCAGCCCCGCCACCACCGATAACAAGGACTTGGAGCTGATCGCCCGATATTCGCCTCGCCAGTAAGCCAGGCATAACGCCTGGAGCAGGCGCAGGTCGTCTTTGACCTTGCCCAAGCGCCCTCCCTGGATCGCTCCCTTGCTGGCGACCGCGAACAATAGCGTCGGCAAACGACCACGGCTCAGCAACCGGCCCGCCAAGGGCAGGAAGCGAGCAAAGTTCCAGGGTGTTTTCATCATCACTCCCACTGAAATGTTATCCACACAAATTGTGGATAACCTTGTGAACAGAGCTATTTTTCACGGCTGAAAGCCCCGTCTCACAAGGGCTGAGCTCAGATCGGGCGTTTTTTACTCACATAAAAAAACCCATAATTTCATTGACTTGGCAGCCTTCAACGACTACCCGCAGCTGACAACCCGTTCTGACCGCGGACGATGCCGCTGGTTCGCATTAATTGCCAGATGAGTCTTGCAGAAACGACAACGCCCCGTAAAAACGGGGCGTTGCTTCAGGCGCAAAGACAGGTTACTTGGCGGCGTCCTGCTTGGCTGGATCCTTGATCCCCAGCAGTTCCAACTCGAATACCAGCACCGAGTTGGCCGGGATCGACGGGCTTGGGCTTTGCGCGCCGTAAGCCAGATCGCTAGGGATATACAACTTGTACTTCTCACCCACGTGCATCAATTGCAGGCCTTCAACCCAACCGGGGATCACGCCACTGACCGGCAGATCGATCGGGCTGCCACGCTCTACCGAGCTGTCGAACACGGTGCCGTTGGTCAAAGTACCGGTGTAGTGAACGGTCACCACGTCAGTCGGCTTTGGCTGAGCGCCGTCGGCCTTCTTCAACACTTCGTACTGCAGGCCGGAAGCGGTGGTGGTCACACCGGCTTTCTTGCCGTTCTCTTCGAGGAATTTCTTGCCGGCAGCCGCCGACTCTTCGCTCATCTTGGCCATGCGCTCTTCGGCACGCTTTTGCAGCGCGGCAAAGGCTTCGACCAGCTCTTCGTCCTTCAGCTTCTGTTCTTTCTTGCCGACGGCATCTTCGATGCCCTGGGCGACGGCTTTGGAATCCAGATCATCCATGCCTTCCTGAGCCAGGCTCTTGCCCATGTTCAGGCCGATACCGTAGGAAGCTTTTTGCGCCGGGGTTTTCAGCTCTACGCTGGTCTGCGAATCACAACCCGCAAGTACCAGGCTAACCAGGGCCACCGCCGCCGCCAACCGATGCTGTTTCATGCTATTTCCTTGTTCATGCGCCTAAAGGGCAATCGAATAAAGCCGCGAGCTTATCAGGCGACCACGACCAATGGCTACCGGCGTAAGAGTAGTAAATGTCCGATAAGTTCACGTCTTTAAACACGTTTTTGTGCTGTGGGGAACGCCCCGCCCAGGCGGCTGAATGAGGCACTGGAACGAGCGCGAATAACCATAGCGCAAGTAATGGCTACTTGCCGCGTCAATGACGCTCAGGCATAAGGAAGGCAAATTCGACAAGGACGTACATCTTGCGCCTCATTTACCGTGTATTACTGATAATCGCCGTCCTGATCGGCACAGTCCTGGCCGTGGTCCTGTACTACATCGCCAACCCCAAGCTTCCTGAATATGTGCCCGTCGAACAGGTGCACTATCTGGATCAATGGGATGCAACAGACCGCCAGACCTACTATTTCACCCCCCAAGGCACCCAGGTCAAAGGCCTGCGCTATGAATGGTTTGTGGCCCTGGAACTGCCCTTCTCCGAACAGTCCTTTGCCGCGCCCGAGTACCTGGCGCGCTTTGGCTTTCTGGTGGAGCCCGGACAGAAAGCCACAGCGCTGAATCCCGGCAACCTCCCGGCAGGCTTCGCGCGCCACCAAAACCCCGGCAGCCCGGAACACTACCTGGACATCACCTGCGCGGCCTGTCACACCGGCGAACTGCGCTTCAACCATCAGGCCCTGCGTATCGACGGAGGCTCGGCGCAGCACGTACTGCCCTCAAGCGTGCCGACCCTGCGTGGCGGCAGCTTCGGCCAGGCGCTGGTGGCCAGCCTTGCCGCCACCTACTACAACCCCTGGAAATTCGAACGTTTCGCTCGCAAAGTCCTGGGCGACAACTATGAGGAGCAGCACCAGCAACTGCGCAAAGACTTCAAGCGCTCACTGGACAACTTCCTGCAAGTGGCCTGGAACGATACCCACCGCGGCCTGTATCCCACCGAGGAAGGGCCGGGTCGTACCGACGCATTCGGGCGCATCGCCAACGCCAGTTTCGGCGACGCGATTTCCCCAGAGAACTACCGCATCGCCAATGCTCCCGTGGACTACCCGCAATTGTGGGATATCTGGACATTCGACTGGGTACAGTGGAACGGCTCGGCGCAGCAACCCATGGCGCGCAATATCGGCGAAGCCCTCGGGGTCGGCGCGACCCTGAACCTGTTCGACGCCAACGGCCAGCCGCTCACAGGCGAATCACGCTATCCATCCAGCGTGCGGGTTCGTGACCTCAACCTCATCGAAGAAACCTTGCAGCGCCTCAAGCCCCCGGCCTGGCCGGAAACACTGCTGGGCGCCGTCGATAAGCCCCTGGCCGCCAAGGGTCGTGAGCTGTTCGTCCAGCATTGCGCAGGCTGCCATCAGCCGTCGGTGAGCGAGAACAATGGCCGACCGGTTCAGCAGTTGAAAATGCTCCCGGTTTCCGTGATTGGCACCGACCCGAACTCCGCCAGCAATATCGCCGACCTGCGCTATGACCTCAGCGCCCTGCAGTGGGATACCGCCGAGCTGGCAAAATCCAATGTCGAGCTGCACCCGACGCCCACCGAACCGCTGGACCTGCGCCAACTCTCGGCGGCCAAGGGCCTGGCCTACATCACCGCCTTCGTCGAAGAGCGCGCCTATCGTGACGCCAAGGTCAGCCCCGAGGAGCGCCCACGACTGGACGGCTATGGCCTGCCAATCGGGGTACGAGAGCTGCGCGCCTACAAGGCCCGCCCGCTGGCCGGGGTCTGGGCAACCCCGCCCTACCTGCACAACGGCTCGGTGCCCAACCTGTATCAACTGCTGTCTCCGCAAGCGGAGCGCTCGACGACCTTCTATCGCGGCACCTTCGAGTACGACCCCAAGCACCTGGGCTACCGCCCGGAAGCCTTCAAGAATGGTTTTGAATTCGATACCCGCATCAGCGGCAACCACAACAGCGGTCACGAATTCCGCCCTGGCCAGCGAGGCAACGGAGTTATCGGCCCGTTGCTGCAGCCCGAGGAGCGCTGGGCATTGCTGGAATACCTGAAAGTGCTGGGCGGACCGCTGGAGTCACAACTGCCATGAAACTCGATCTCGCAAGAAAACGACCGTCGCTGCTGGCCAGGCTGTGGCTGCGCCTGGGCTCATTGCTGGGCAAGACGCTGCTAATGCTGCTGGTCATCGGCCTCCTGGCCTGGGCGCTGTCCAGCGCCTGGTTCGCCTGGCAGCACCGCGGCCCGGTGGCGGTACAGGAGCAGATTCCCGCCGATGAGGCCGCGCGCACCCAGGACATCATCCAGACCGCCGTGCGCATCGTCGACCAGCACCGCGAGGGCACCCGCTACCTGCGCGATGCCCATGCCAAGGCCCATGGCTGCGTAAAAGCCGAGGTCCAGGTACTCAAGGACCTGAGTCCGGAGCTGCGCCAGGGAGTGTTCGCCAGTCCTGGCCAGACCTGGCAAGCGACGGTGCGCTTGTCCAATGGCAATGCCTATCCGCAGTTCGACAGCATTCGCGACGCCCGCGGCATGGCAATCAAACTGTTGGATGTGCCAGGGCAACAGTTGATACCCGCGGAATCGGGGCGACGCGAGCAGGACTTCGTGATGTTCAACCATCCGAACTTCTTCGTCAGCGATGTGGCCGAGTATCAGCAGAACATCGCCGCCCAGGCGGACGGCAAGAAAGCCGGGGCGTTCTTTCCTGACTGGGATCCTCGCAGCTGGCAGGTCCGCCACCTGTTCATCGCCCTGGCCACGCTGTCACCGGCACCGGCCAGCCCGACCCAGAGCACGTACTTCTCGGTTTCGCCCTACAAGTTCGGCAATGCCAATGCCAAGTTCCGGGTGATGCCGGACCCCGACAGTTGCCCGGCCTACAGCCTGCCGGCGCAGAATCAGGACCTGCCCAACTTCCTGCGCAGCGCCCTGACCCAACAACTGTCCACCGATCGGGTTCCGGCCTGCTTCGTCCTGCAGATCCAGCGTCAGAACCCGAGCCGGTTCATGCCGATCGAGGACACCAGCATCGAATGGAAGGAAAGCGACGCCCCCTTTGAAACCGTGGCGCGCTTGACCATTCCCGCACAGGACTTCGACACCCCGGCGCAGAACCTGGCCTGCGACAACCAATCCTTCAACCCCTGGTTCGGCATCGAAGCCCATCGCCCCATCGGCGGTATCAACCGCTTGCGCAAAGCGGTCTACGAAGCTGTCAGCGACTATCGGCACAGCCGAAACGCCGAGCAGTAAGCCATGAACAAGAAAAGCGGCCCAAGGGCCGCTTTTTTTCGCACAGGATCTGAACCAAGCCAAATCCCAGACAGCAAAAAGCCCGCGTTAGCGGGCTTTCTGTGGTGACCTGGCGTTCAGTGTTCCAGGTTACCGAATATGGCGCAGCGGACGGGACTCGAACCCGCGACCCCCGGCGTGACAGGCCGGTATTCTAACCGACTGAACTACCGCTGCGCGTAGCGTTGAAAGTAAGTGGTGGGTGATGACGGGATCGAACCGCCGACATTCTGCTTGTAAGGCAGACGCTCTCCCAGCTGAGCTAATCACCCTTTACCTTCGTTGCGGGGCGCATTATGCCACAGAAATTCGTAAAGTGTTGATTTAATTAATAATTTTATTAAAAAACCAAATTTCCGTGAACAGCAACGCAACCCACATAACTCTTTACAGCAAAAAGCCCGCGCTAGCGGGCTTTCCGTGGTGACCTGGCGTTCAGTGTTCCAGGTTACCGAATATGGCGCAGCGGACGGGACTCGAACCCGCGACCCCCGGCGTGACAGGCCGGTATTCTAACCGACTGAACTACCGCTGCGCGTAACACTGAATGCGAATGGTGGGTGATGACGGGATCGAACCGCCGACATTCTGCTTGTAAGGCAGACGCTCTCCCAGCTGAGCTAATCACCCTTCACGTTCGGTGTGGCGCGCATTCTACGGAGCAGTCCGTACTCTGGCAAGCACTTTTTATAATAATTTTTTCAGGCCCTCCAAAGGCTTAGCGAAGGGTTGGCCTGAGCAGCAGCGAAGAGAATAATGCCCTCCTTTGTATAAAGGAGAGATTCACCCCATGTGGTTCAAAAACCTGCTGATCTATCGCCTGACCCAAGATCTGCCTTTTGATGCTGAGGCGCTGGAAACTGCACTGGCGACCAAACTGGCGCGCCCCTGTGCAAGCCAGGAGTTGACCACTTACGGTTTCGTCGCCCCTTTCGGCAAAGGTGAAGACGCCCCGCTGGTTCACGTCAGCCAGGACTTCATGCTGGTGGCCGCACGCAAGGAAGAACGCATCCTGCCTGGCAGCGTGGTGCGCGACGCGGTGAAGGAAAAGGTCGAAGAGATCGAAGCCGAACAGATGCGCAAGGTCTACAAGAAGGAGCGCGATCAGATCAAGGATGAAATCATCCAGGCCTTCCTGCCCCGCGCCTTTATCCGTCGCTCTTCGACCTTCGCCGCCATCGCCCCGAAACAGGGCCTGATCCTGGTCAACTCGGCAAGTCCCAAGCGCGCCGAAGACCTGCTCTCCACCTTGCGCGAAGTCCTCGGCACCCTGCCAGTACGTCCGCTGACCGTGAAGATCGCCCCGAGCGCAATCATGACCGACTGGGTCAAGACGCAGAAAGCCGCCGACGACTTCTTCGTGCTCGACGAATGCGAGCTGCGCGACACCCACGAGGACGGCGGCATTGTGCGCTGCAAGCGCCAGGACCTGACCGGCGAGGAAATACAACTGCACCTGAGCACCGGCAAGGTGGTCACTCAACTGGCCCTGGCCTGGCAGGACAAGCTGTCCTTCATGCTCGACGACAAGATGGTGGTCAAGCGCCTGAAGTTCGAAGACCTGCTGCAGGACCAGGCGGAACAGGACGGTGGTGATGAAGCCCTCGGCCAGCAGGACGCCAGCTTCACCCTGATGATGCTGACCTTCGGCGACTTCCTCCCGGCGCTGTTCGAAGCCTTGGGCGGCGAGGAAATTCCGCAAGGTATCTGACGCCTTGTCCGGATAGCCGCCCGCACTAGACGCCACCGCCCTCGGTGGCGTTTTCACATAAAAAGGAACAGGTCATGCGCGCACTGGCTGCACTCAGCCGCTTTGTCGGCAACACCTTCGCCTACTGGGTACTGATCTTCGCCATCCTGGCATTCTTTCAGCCCGGCTGGTTCATCGGCCTCAAGGGCGCCATTGTGCCGCTACTGGGCCTGGTGATGTTCGGCATGGGGCTGACCCTGAAACTCGAAGACTTCGCCGAAGTGGCGCGTCATCCCTGGCGGGTGGCCCTGGGGGTAGTGGCGCATTTCGTGATCATGCCAGGCGTGGCCTGGGCCCTCTGCCAGGTATTTCACCTGCCGCCGGAAATCGCCGTCGGAGTGATTCTCGTCGGCTGCTGCCCAAGCGGCACTTCCTCCAACGTCATGACCTGGCTGGCCCGAGGCGATCTGGCTCTGTCGGTAGCGATTGCCGCGGTGACCACCCTGCTCGCCCCGCTGTTGACCCCGGCACTGATCTGGTTGCTGGCCTCGGCCTGGTTGCCGGTGTCGTTCATGGAGTTGTTCTGGTCGATCCTGCAGGTGGTGCTGCTACCGATCGCGCTCGGCGTCCTGGCCCAACGCCTGCTGGGCCAGCGGGTGCAGCACGCGGTAGAGGTGCTGCCGTTGGTTTCGGTGGTGAGCATCGTCATCATCGTCACCGCCGTGGTGGCGGCCAGCCAAGCGAAAATCGCCGAATCCGGGCTGCTGATCATGGCAGTGGTGATGCTGCACAACAGCTTCGGCTATTTGCTGGGCTACTTTACCGGCCGAGTCTTCAAACTGCCCCTGGCACAACGCAAATCCCTGGCACTGGAAGTCGGCATGCAGAACTCCGGCCTCGGGGCGGCCCTGGCCAGCGCCCATTTTTCGCCCCTGGCGGCCGTGCCCAGCGCCCTGTTCAGTGTCTGGCACAATATTTCCGGTGCGCTGCTCTCTACCTACTTGCGCCGCATGCATGACGAAAACGAGCAAAAACTGGAAACACAACAGCTCAGCGACTGAGCGGAAAAACTGATCGCCCGAACAGAATTGGGCAGTATACTGCGCACCGCGAGGACGACCTCGCCACTCGATCGAGTGATTAATTCTGGGGACGACCCCGTCCACCGATGAGGTCAGCATGTCCTGGATCATTTTGTTGTTTGCCGGTTTGTTCGAAGTAGGCTGGGCCGTCGGCCTGAAGTACACCGACGGTTTCAGCCGTCCGTTGCCCACCGCCCTGACCATCCTCGCCATGGCCATCAGCCTGGGCCTGCTCGGCCTGGCCATGAAG
Organism: Pseudomonas sp. TKO26; assembly: GCF_003225665.1. Classification (NCBI taxonomy): domain Bacteria; kingdom Pseudomonadati; phylum Pseudomonadota; class Gammaproteobacteria; order Pseudomonadales; family Pseudomonadaceae; genus Pseudomonas; species Pseudomonas sp. TKO26. The sequence continues at coordinate 92,863 of NZ_QKLN01000037.1, read as the reverse complement.
GAACTGCCCCTGGGCACCGCCTACGCCATCTGGACCGGAGTGGGTGCCATCGGCACGGTCATCGCAGGGATCATCCTGTTCGGCGAATCCATGGCCCTGGTGCGCCTGGCCAGCGTGGCGCTGATCATCGCCGGCCTGGTGGGCTTGAAGGTCAGCGCCAGCTGATCGCCACCGCGCAGCAATGAAAACGCCCGCAGCAATGCGGGCGTTTTTGTATCCGGCAGAAACTAGCGCCGTGATCCGCGCAATTGCGCCACCAGGGTCTGCAAGTGCGCCGGCTCCGCCGTCTCCACCGCCACTACCGGCCCGGCCACCAGGGTCACTCGTGACCAGATGCGATGAAAGAAGCCCTTGCTCGGATCGCGGCTGAAGAAGCTGCCCCACAAGCCTTGCAGGGCCATGGGAATCACCGGCACCGGGGTTTCTTCGAGAATCCGTGTCAACCCGCCCTTGAACTCGTTGATCTCGCCATCGGCCGTCAGCTTGCCCTCGGGAAAAATGCACACCAACTCACCGTCGCGCAGGTACTGGGCAATCCGTTTGAAGGCCTTTTCGTAGATCTCCAGATCCTCATGCCGTGCAGCGATAGGAATGGTTCCGGCGGTGCGGAAGATAAAGTTCAGCACTGGCAGGTTGTAGATCTTGTAATACATCACGAAGCGAATCGGCCGACGCACCGCGCCGCCAATCAACAAGGCATCGACGAACGACACGTGGTTGCACACCAGCAACGCCGCCCCTTCATCGGGGATCTGCTCCAGGTTGCGATGCTCGACACGGTACATGGAATGGCTGAGCAGCCAGATCATGAAGCGCATGCTGAATTCCGGCACCACTTTGAAGATGTAGACGTTGACCGCGATATTGAGCAGCGACACCACCAGGAACAGATGAGGAATGGTCAGTTCGACCATGCTCAGCATGACGATGGAAACCAGCGCCGAAACCACCATGAACAGCGCATTGAGAATGTTGTTGGCGGCGATCACCCGAGCCCGTTCGTTCTCCGGTGTGCGCGACTGGATCAGCGCATACAGCGGCACTATATAGAAGCCACCGAAGACCCCCAGGCCCAGAACGTCGAACAGCACCCACCAGGCGTGGGCAAAACCCAGGACTTCGAGCCAGCCATGTCCGCTGGCGCTCTGCGGAATGCCGCCGGAATGCCACCACAGCAACAGGCCGAACACGGTCAGGCCAAAGGAGCCGAACGGCACCAGACCGATCTCGACCTTGCGCCCCGAAAGCTTCTCGCACAGCATTGATCCCACCGCGATACCCACCGAGAACACGGTAAGAATCAGGGTCACCACCGTCTCGTCACCGTGCATCCATTCCTTGGCATAGGCCGGAATCTGGGTCAGATAGATCGCCCCGACAAACCAGAACCAGGAGTTGCCGACAATGGAACGCGACACCGCAGGGGTCTGCCCCAGGCCCAGGCGCAGAGTGGCCCAGGACTGGCTGAAGATGTTCCAGTTCAAACGCAGGTCCGGGGTCGCGGCGGCTGCTCGGGGAATCGCCCGGCTGGCCAGGTAGCCGAGCACCGCGACACCGATCATGGCGCTGGAGACAATCGGCGCGTAATGCGCCGACGACATCATGATTCCGGCACCAATGGTGCCTGCCAGGATCGCCAGAAAAGTGCCCATTTCCACCAGGCCGTTGCCGCCCACCAACTCCTCCTCGTGCAGGGCCTGGGGCAGGATCGAGTACTTCACCGGGCCGAACAGCGCCGAGTGAGTGCCCATGGCGAACAACGCCACCAGCATCAACGACAGGTGATCGAAGGCAAAGCCCACCGCTCCCACCACCATGATCGCGATCTCCCCGAGCTTGATCAGGCGGATCAATGCATCCTTGGCGAACTTCTCGCCAAACTGTCCGGCAAGGGCGGAAAACAGAAAGAACGGCAGGATGAACAGCAAGGCACAGAGGTTGACCCAGATCGACCGGTCTCCCTCGATGCTCAACTTGTACAGAATGGCCAGGATCAGCGACTGCTTGAAGATGTTGTCGTTGAACGCGCCAAGGGATTGCGTGATGAAAAACGGCAGGAACCGCCGCTTGCGAAGCAAGGTGAACTGCGAAGGGTGACTCATCGTCCATGTCCCTGAGTGGCGTGGATACTGTTATTGGAATGTCGAATATCGATCCAGGCCACAACCTTACCTATCTTTGCCGATTATTTCCGTAAGCCCGCAATGCACGGCGAAACAAACAACTCTCCTTTATAGGCGCCCTGCAGCGTACGCTTGGCCACGATCAGCCACATCACCGCCAGCGCCACCACCAGCACCGCGCCAAACACGCTGAAAAAGCCCAGGTGCAAGGTGCTGCCCAGTTTCAGAGTGGCCAGCGAATACACCCCCAACGGGAAGGTAAAGCCCCACCAGCCGAGGTTGAAGGGAATGCCCTCGCGCAGGTAACGGCGGGTGATCAGCACGGCCATCAACATCCACCACAGGCCGAAACCCCATAAGGTCAGGCCCGCTACCAGCCCCAGGCCGGCGGCAATCTCGCCCACGCCGGGCAAACCATTGGCAGCAAAGATCGCCGGCGCGTCGCCGCCCAGTACCAGCATGCCCAAGGCACCGGTGCCGATCGGCCCCAGGGCCAGCCAGCTGGAGGCCGCCATGCTTTCGTGGGGCAATTTGTGCAAGGCCATGCGCAGTAGCAGGATGGTCAGGATGCTGAAGGCCACCGGCAGCGAGAAAGCCCACAACACGTAACTGGTATTGAGCACCACCCATTGGGCATGGGCATCCACCAGATGCGGCGCCAGCAAGCCACCGCTGGCCGCTGCCACTTCGGCCGCCACCACCGGCAGCAACCAGACGGCGGTCATCTGATCGATGCTGTGCTCCTGCCGGGTGAACATCATGTAGGGGATCAACACCCCGCAAGCCAGGGACATGGCCACATCCAGCCACCACAACACTTGCGCCAGATGCACCGCCGCCTCACCCCAGCGTGGAATGCCGAACAGCAGCAAGCCATTGATGAGGGTCGCCAGCCCCATGGGAATGGTGCCGAAAAACATCGATACCGTTGAATGAGCAAAGATTCGCCGCGCCTCATCGAAGAACAGCACCCAGCGCGCGGTGTACATCGCGGTAAAGAGCAAAAACAGGATGATGGTCAACCACCAGAAGCCTTCGGCCACCTGATGCAGGCCGGGCACCGGAGCCGGCCATTGGGCCAGCGCCAGGGCCAGGACTCCGGTGCCCATGGTGGCGGCGAACCAGTTGGGCGTGAACTGACGAATGGCTTCGCGTGGGTGTTGCAGATGACTCAAGGGCCGGCGGCCGGTTTTGATGCTGTGGGTGCATGGCATGGCGTGTCTCCTGTCCTCTGATGAGGTGGAGTCCATGGTAGAACCGAATCGAATATCTATATAACGGGTAATTTCTCTATCTGTTATCTATTTTACAGATATAAAGCTAGACGCTGCCCGCGGACTCAATCACCAACACCCTGGCAACACCCTGAGGATGAGCCACATGCTCGGTCCCCAGGTCGGCATAAAAAATATCACCCACCTCCAGCAGCACCGACTGCTCCAGCCCTTCAAGGCGATAGCGCATCTGCACCTGGCCACCCAGCACCACGAATACCTCCTCACCGTCATTGACGTGCCAGCGGTAGGGCTGGTCAGTCCAGTGCAGGCGCGTGGTGATGCCGTTCATGTTGGCAATGTCCAGGGCCGCCCAGGCCCGTTCACCGGTAAAGTCCGCGCTGCGAATGACCTTCATGCCGACCTCCCTGGCACCCGGGATTCCGAGCGACCCAAATGGCAGCCCGTTACCGGCAAGGTGAAACACCAGCGATGCAGCAGCCGGTCGAACAACCGACGATCAGGCTCAGGGGACATAAGGCACTCCATGGCAACAGGGAACAGGCGCCCATAGTGAACGTGAGCAGCCCTTTCGCCAACCGACACCCATGCGCTCAATCGCCAGGACAAACCGGTCCATGGACCATCAACCCTACTGCAGGGCAATCGAGTATTTGCTCAGGCTCCCGGCGCCGTGCAGGGCTGCAGGGGACGCCGCACCAGCACCAGGAGCGCGCCGAGGGACAACAGGATCAGCAGCGCACCGTAACCATCGGTGGTGGCAATCAGGCCGAAGCGACGGGTGAGGTTTCCCGCCAGCAAGGCCGGCAGGCAGAACGCCAGGTAACTCAAGACATAAAACGCCGACATCAGCCCCGCGCGCTCATGGGGCAAGGCCAGCGGCACCACGCTGCGCAACGCGCCAAGAAAACCGGCGCCAAAGCCACTGCCCAGCACCAGGGTGCCGACGAAAAACGCTATCAGGCTGGCACTGTGCACGGCGCCGAGCAGCAGCATCACCCCCAGCGCCAGCAACCCGGCCCCCAAGCGCAGGACCTTGTCGGCCGGACGCTGGCGCAAGGAAAAGATCATCACCGCGCCACTGAGGGTCAATACCGCCACCATGGCCCCGCCGATCAGGTTCGAAGTGGAGCCGGTGGCGGCGCGAACCAGCGACGGCGCCAGGGACAGATAGAACCCCCCCACCGCCCACACCGCCACATCCACCGGCAACGCCAGCCATAATGCCCGCCGTGCTTGCGGCGGCACATGCAGCGTCGGGCGCAGCGAGGCCCAGGCGCCGGGCTGCGCGCTGACACTTTCCGGCAAGCGCCAGACATACAGGGCCTGAACGCAGAATACCGCCAACAGCAGCCAGTAACTGAGCTGCAGCGGCAGGGGCGCGAACTCCACCAGCAGGCTGGCCCCCATAGCGCCGCAGGCCATGCCCAGCAAGGGCGCCACACTGTTGACCAAAGGGCCCTGGCGACGATCGACATCCAGCAGCGCGGCACCAAGCACACTGGTGGCCATGCCGGTGGCAAAGCCCTGAATCACGCGCGCGGCAATCAGCCATTGCACCCCGCTTTGATTGATGAACAGCAGCATCGCCAGGCAATTGAGCAGCAGAGCGACGAAAATCACCGGCCGACGCCCCAGGTAGTCCGACAGCGAACCCACGGTCAACAGCGCCGCCAACAGGCTCAGGGCGTAAACCCCGAACACCAGGGTCAACACCGCCGGAGAAAAATGCAGGGACTCCTGATACAGGTGATACAGCGGTGTCGGCACGCTGGACGCCGCCAGGAAACTCAGCAGAGTAACGGCCAGAAATACCAGACTGCGACGGCTGGCCCCACAAGCATTGATTGCACCGGACATGAGCACGCTCCACTAAAGCTAATATTTTGCTTTTGTGCAGTGTGCTACCGGCCTGAGCTTAAAGCAAATTCTTTGTGTTAAGGTTCGACCCCATGGCCATTAAAGAAGCTTTACGCCCTGGCGGCCGCAGCGCCCGGGTTCAGGAATCGATCCATACGGCAGTCCGCGAACTCCTTGAAGAACAGGAGCGCTCGACCCTGACCGTGCCGCAGATTGCCACCCGCGCCGGCGTCACCCCGTCGACCATCTATCGGCGCTGGGGCGACCTCTCGGCGCTGCTGGCCGATGTCGCCCTGGCGCGCATGCGTCCGGACAGTGAACCGGCGAACACCGGCAGCCTGCGAGGCGACCTGCGCGCCTGGGCCGAGCAGTACCTGGATGAAATGAGCTCGGAACCCGGGCGCAACATGATGCGCGACGTGCAGAGCAGCGCCACGCCAGGCTATTGCGTGACGATCCTCAGCGCGCAATTGCAGACAATCCTCGAACGCTATCGGGACAGTGAAGAACCCCTGCCGGACCTCGACCGCCTGCTGAACCTGATCGTGGCTCCGACGGTGTTCCGCATCCTGTTCTCCGCCACCCCGCTGTCGGTACCGGAACTGCACGCCCTGATCGAACTGGCCCTCCTGCCCTAGCCTGCAGAAACGGCGGCCCGGCCCTGCGACATCAGACCGCGCTGATACCTTGGTCGACACTGACGCCAACCACACATCGTGCCAGACTACCTGGCCGGGCTGAGGTGCCCGGTGTCTTTGCTCCGGAGTTTCCATGTCGTTGTCCAGCGGGCTGATCGCCGCCGTTGCCCTGGCCTATATGGCCGTCATGTTCGCTATCGCTTTCTACGGCGATCGTCGCAGCACGCCCCTGCCGCCGCGGGTCAGGGCCTGGGTATACAGCCTGTCGCTGGCCGTCTACTGCACCAGTTGGACCTTCTTCGGCGCGGTCGGCCAGGCCGCCGAGCAGCTCTGGGCCTTCCTGCCGATCTACCTGGGCCCGATCCTGCTGCTGGTACTCGCGCCCTGGGTGCTGCAGAAGATGGTGATGATCAGCAAGCAGGAGAACATCACCTCGATTGCCGACTTCATTGCCGCGCGCTACGGCAAATCCCAATCCCTGGCGGTGGTGGTGGCCCTGATCTGCCTGGTGGGCGTGCTGCCCTACATCGCCCTGCAGCTCAAGGGCATCGTCCTCGGCGTCAACCTGTTGATCGGCGCCGGGGCCGACGCCATGGGCACCCGGGCCCAGGATACGGCGCTGATCGTGTCGCTGATCCTGGCACTGTTCACCATCGTCTTCGGCACCCGCAACCTGGATGCCACCGAGCACCACCGCGGCATGGTGCTGGCGATTGCCTTCGAGTCACTGGTCAAGCTGTTCGCCTTTCTCGCCGTGGGCGCCTTTGTCACCTTCGGTCTGTATGACGGCTTCGACGACCTGTTCAACCAGGCCATGCTGGCGCCGCGCCTGGAGCAATACTGGAAGGAAACCATCAACTGGCCATCGATGGTGGTCCAGACCGGGGTGGCGATGATGGCGATCATCTGCCTGCCACGGCAGTTCCACGTCACCGTGGTGGAGAACATCGAACCCCAGGACCTGCGCCTGGCCAAATGGGTGTTCCCGGCCTACCTGGCACTGGCGGCGCTGTTTGTGGTGCCCATTGCCCTGGCCGGACAGATGCTCCTGCCCAGCAGTGTGCTGCCGGACTCGTTCGTCATCAGTCTGCCCCTGGCCCAGGCCCATCCGGCCCTGGCCCTGCTGGCGTTCATCGGTGGCGCTTCGGCCGCCACCGGCATGGTGATCGTGGCCAGCGTGGCGCTGTCGACCATGGTTTCCAACGACATGCTGCTGCCCTGGCTGCTGCGCCACAAGAATGCCGAGCGGCCCTTTGAAGTGTTCCGCCACTGGATGCTCTCGGTGCGCCGGGTCAGCATCGTGGTCATCCTGCTGCTGGCCTATGTCAGCTATCGCCTGCTGGGCTCCACCGCAAGCCTGGCGACCATTGGCCAGATCGCCTTTGCCGCGGTAACCCAACTGGCACCGGCCATGCTCGGCGCGCTGTACTGGAAGCAGGCCAACCGTCGCGGGGTGTTCGCCGGACTCGCCGCCGGCACCTTCATCTGGTTCTACACCCTGGTCCTGCCCATCGCCGCCCACAGCCTGGGCTGGTCCCTGAGCAGTTTCCCCGGCCTGGCCTGGCTGCACGGCAACCCGCTGAACCTGCCGATCACGCCCCTGACCCAGGGCGTGGTGCTGTCCCTGGCCGGCAACTTCACCCTGTTCGCCTGGGTTTCGGTGCTGTCACGCACCCGGGTTTCCGAACACTGGCAGGCCGGACGCTTCATCGGCCAGGAAATCAGCGGCCGCCTCAGCTCGCGCTCCATGCTGGCGGTGCAGATCGATGACCTGCTGAAGCTCGCCGCACGCTTTGTCGGCGAGGAGCGTGCCCGCCAGAGCTTCATTCGCTTCGCCTATCGCCAGGGCAAAGGCTTCAACCCGAATCAAAACGCCGACGGCGAGTGGATCGCCCACACCGAACGCCTGCTCGCCGGTGTTCTTGGCGCCTCCTCGACCCGTGCGGTGGTCAAGGCCGCCATCGAAGGCCGGGAGATGCAGCTCGAAGACGTGGTGCGCATCGCCGACGAAGCCTCGGAAGTCCTGCAGTTCAACCGCGCCCTGCTGCAAGGGGCGATCGAAAACATCACCCAGGGCATCAGCGTGGTGGACCAGTCGCTGAAACTGGTGGCCTGGAACCGTCGCTACCTGGAGCTGTTCGACTACCCCGACGGCCTGATCAGCGTCGGCCGGCCGATTGCCGACATCATTCGCCACAACGCCGAACGCGGCCTGTGCGGCCCGGGGGAAGCGGAAGTCCATGTCGCCCGGCGCCTGCACTGGATGCGCCAGGGGCGGGCCCATACGTCCGAGCGCCTGTTCCCCAACGGCCGGGTCATCGAGCTGATCGGTAATCCGATGCCCGGCGGCGGCTTCGTCATGAGCTTCACCGACATCACCCCCTTCCGCGAGGCCGAGCAGGCCCTCACCGAGGCCAACGAAGGCCTGGAGCAGCGGGTAGCGGAACGCACCCATGAACTGTCCCAGCTCAACGCCGCGCTGACCGAAGCCAAGGGCACGGCGGAAGCCGCCAACCAGTCCAAGACCCGTTTCCTAGCTGCCGTCAGCCACGACCTGATGCAACCCCTGAACGCTGCACGACTGTTCTCCGCCGCCCTCTCCCATCAGGACGACGGGCTCTCGCCCGAAGCCCAGCAACTGGTGCAGCACCTGGACAGCTCGTTGCGCTCGGCGGAAGACCTGATCAGCGACCTGCTGGACATCTCGCGCCTGGAGAACGGCAAGATCACCCCTGAACGCAAGCCTTTCGCGCTTAATGAGCTGTTTGACACCCTGGGGGCGGAATTCAAGGCACTGGCCCAAGAGCAGAACCTGCAATTTCGCGTGCGCGGCAGTCGCTTGCGGATCGACAGTGACAGCAAACTCTTGCGTCGGGTCCTGCAGAACTTCCTTACCAACGCCTTCCGCTACGCCAAGGGACCGATACTGCTGGGGGTACGCCGTCGCGGCGACTCATTGAGCCTGGAAGTCTGGGACCGTGGACCGGGCATCCCCCAGGACAAGCAGCAGGTGATCTTCGAGGAGTTCAAGCGCCTGGACAGTCACCAGACCCGCGCCGAAAAAGGCCTGGGCCTGGGCCTGGCGATTGCCGACGGCCTGTGCCGGGTGCTCGGCCACCCTCTGCAGGTACGCTCCTGGCCCGGCCGGGGCAGCGTCTTCAGTGTCAGCGTGCCCCTGGCCCGCAGCAGCGCAATTGCCCCGGGCAAGACCGCCGAGCTCAACGGCCAGTCGCTCAATGGCGGGCAAGTGCTCTGCGTGGACAATGAAGACAGCATTCTGATCGGCATGAACAGCCTATTGACGCGCTGGGGCTGTCAGGTCTGGACCGCGCGCAACCGCGAGGAGTGCGCGGCGCTGCTCAAGGAGGGCATCCGTCCGCAATTGGCGCTGGTGGACTACCACCTCGACGATGGCGAAACCGGCACCGACGTCATGGCCTGGCTACGCACTCAGCTGGGGGAGCCGGTGCCTGGCGTGGTGATCAGTGCCGATGGACGTCCAGAGATGGTCGCCCAGGTGCACGCGGCGGGGCTGGATTATCTGGCCAAGCCGGTTAAACCGGCCGCCCTGCGCGCCCTGTTGAGCCGGCATCTGCCACTGGGCTGAGCCTGTGGCAGATTACTCCGGCAACTCCAGTTCGCGCCCTTCGGCATCAGTCATGGCGCGCTCCAGCAAATCGCTCGGCAGGCTCTTGCTGGCCCGGGCACCCAGCAACTTGAGCTGCTCACTGCGGCTGACCAGGTTGCCCCGGCCCTCGGTCAGCTTGTTGCGCGCCGCCGAATAGGCCTTGTCCAACTGCTGCAGGCGATTGCCAACTTCATCCAGGTCCTGGATAAACAACACGAACTTGTCATACAGCCAGCCTGCGCGTTCGGCGATTTCCCGGGCGTTCTGACTCTGGCGCTCCTGTTTCCACAGGCTGTCGATCACCCGCAGCGTGGCCAGCAAGGTGGTCGGGCTGACGATCACGATGTGCCGGTCGAAGGCTTCCTGAAACAGATTGGGTTCGGCCTGCAGTGCAGCGGAAAAGGCCGCCTCAATGGGCACGAACAGCAGCACGAAATCGAGGCTGTGCAGCCCTTCAAGGCGCTTGTAGTCCTTGCCGGCCAGGCCTTTGACGTGATTGCGCAAAGACAGCACATGCTGCTTCAGGGCCGCCTGGGCAATCTGCGGATCATCGCTGCCGACATACTGCTGATAGGCGGTGAGGCTGACTTTTGAGTCCACCACCACCTGCTTGTCACCCGGCAGCATGATCAGCACATCAGGCTGGAAACGTTCGCCGTCCGGCCCCTTGAGGCTGACCTGGGTCTGGTACTCGCGCCCTTTCTCCAGACCGGCATGCTCCAGGACCCGCTCAAGAATCAGTTCGCCCCAGTTGCCCTGGGTCTTCTGGCCCTTGAGGGCGCGAGTCAGGTTGGTGGCCTCATCGCTCAGGCGCAGGTTCAGTTGCTGCAGGCGCTCCAGTTCCTTGGCCAGGGAAAATCGCTCGCGAGCCTCGGCCTGATAGCTTTCCTCGACCCGTTTCTCGAACGATTGAATGCGCTCCTTGAGCGGGTCCAGCAACTGTCCGAGACGCTGCTGGCTGGTTTCGGCGAAACGCTGTTCGCGCTCGTCGAAAATCTTGCCCGCCAACTCGGCAAACTGGGCCCGCAGTTCGTCCCGGGAACCCTGCAAATCGGTCAGGCGCTGCTGGTGGCTTTCCTGTTGCTCGCGCAGTTCGGCCTGCAACGAAGCGGCCTGGGCGTCCAGACGACGCAGTTCATTCTCTTTGGCTGCCCGCTCAAGGTTCCAGGCGTGGGCCGCATCACGAGCGTTATCGCGCTCGATCTGCAAAAGCTCCACTTCACGCCGCAAGGCGGCCAGGTCCGCTTGCTTGAGGGCGTTGGCCTGACTCAGATCACTGACTTCATCGCGGCAGGCATCCAACTGCGCGGCCAGGCCTTCCTGGGCCAGTTGGGCAGTGGCCAGCCGCTCTTCCAGCAGCGACAGCTCGCTCTGACTGGAACTGGCGCGCCGCTGCAGCTGCCAGGCCAACATCAGTAGCGGCAACGCCGCCCCCGCCAGGCCGAGCAGCAGGCTGGTCAAGTCCATAGCCATAGCGATTCCTGTCATCAAAATAAGAAATGAAGGTTAACCAAGCCACCGGAGGTTGGACAGTTCAGTCTTCGATCCGACCCAGCTCAAGTTGTGCACGGCGGTCGCCGGCACGCGCGGCCTGGCGCAATAGATCGTGACCGATACGGCGGTCCCGAGCGTTGCCGCACTCGCGGCACATCAACTGCCCCAGGCGACTCTGCGCCGCTACCACGCCATCACGCGCAGGTTGCTTGAGCAAGCGCCCGGCAAAGTACTTGACGTTGGTGTTGTGCCCCAGGCGTGGGCTGTCCAGCAGCCACAGGGCAACCCGCAGGGAAAAGCGCTTGGGCTCGGTAACACTGGCAGGGGTAGCGGTAACAGAGGGTGATACTGAGCGAAACTTCATAAAGCACTGTGGGGGCAGATCGGAAGGCGCGCCACTCTACTCCTTTTTTCGCTCGGGTAAAGACCAAAAGAGCCAGCATGCCCGTGCTAGAGCAAGCGCTTGGGACAATCCACAGAAGCTGTGGATAACTCAGTGGACAACCCCTCCACAACCCTCCCAAAGCCCCATGAGACGGGCTCTGCAGTCAAACTGACGATTTTTTCACCAGTAAAAAAAGACGATGTTTATCATTGACTTAAATTCTCGAGACAGGCTATGGGAGCCGCCCCGGCGAAGGTGACAACCCGGTGACATGTGGCGCAACAAGTGTGCACAACCCTGCGCAAATTCACCGCGCAAATGCACCACTTTCGTACACTCCACCGTATCGGAGGTGACACAGTCGTCACACCGTAACGTCGCTGCCCCAAGGAGTATTTTTCCTAGCACACTTGCATTCCTGCCTTCAACCCAATAGACTTCGCCCCGTTAGTACCAAGCTGAAAGTCAATTCTGGTCGAACAAGTCCCGCCGACACCTCTCGTAACGAGAACAACGTCGAATATCAAGGACCGACCACCTCGCTGGTTTCCAGGTAATTATCAAACTGACGCTGCCCTTGAAACGAAATCAAAGGCCGGCCCAAGTTGCTTACTCTGACCGAACCAACCTGCAAATTGATCAGGATCGCCACCCTGGGCGCAGAACCTTTGCCCTTGTTGTGTTGCCTGCCCTCCTAAGTACCTACCTGCCAGCCCTAGCGCAACCTTATTAAAGCGCTGCAACTGGCTGCTTTGTTCCAGTCGGGTTCTTCGTCTGACCAATGGTGGTCGACGTTACTGGAACGTTTTAACGTTGCACGGTTCTTAACCGTGTCATTTGTAGGAACACCTAATAATTATGTCTACTCAACTCCAGACTCAGGATGCCATTCGCACCCTAACCCACGCTTTTGCTCCGTTGAACTGCCTGATCATGGCCGCTCGCAAAGGCTGCTTCAGCTTCACCCTGGTCAACGAACACGGCATCGCCCGTCACAGCGAACGCCTGTATCCCGATCAATACTCCAGCGCCGAACCGCTGCAGGCCGTGATCGAGCGTACTCGCCAGGCCCTGGTGGCCTGATACGCCAGAGCGCTGAAAACCCAAGAGCCTCGCCTGATCGCGGGGCTTTTTATTGCCTGTAATTTGCCAATGCACGCCTCCAGCCAAAGTGCCAATAGATATAAGGTTTATAACAAGAGCTCGGAAATGTTTTAAAAACAGGCCTTTACAACATAGATATGACACTACACTTCAAGTCAGGCGGCCCGCGCCGCTTCCGGCAAACCTGATCCCTTCATTGCTGCCAAGCACCTTCGGGTTTCGCCGGCCACCTTCACCCCTCGAGGGCATTATGGGTATCGCCGCCAGCGAGTTGTGCCGCTATGTCATTCGCCCAACGCTGATGTACCTGGGCAGTCATAGCAAAACCGCTGAAGCCTTGTTGCTGGGCATTGCCGCCAGTCAGTCGGCGCTAGGCTCGGCACTGCACGATCGCCGCGGCCACGGCCTGTATCGCATCACTGAAGTGCGCCACCAGGCCCTCTGGGATCACTACCTGGCACTGGACCCGGAACGGGCCAGCCTGGTGAGAGGACTGGCCAGCCAACATGCATTCCTCGCCGGACCGCACCTGGAACTGACCGTCAATCTGCGTTACGCCACCGCGATCGCCTGGTTGCTGGTGGAACAACAACACACCCCGCTCCCCGCAGCCGACGATCTGCTCGGCATGGCCCGTATCTGGAGGAAGACCTTTCAACCACAAGGACGTTTGAGAGATTTCGCCTGCGCCTGGCAAACCTGCGTTTCGCCGTTGAGCCAAGTCGCCTGCTGACACCGGCTTTTACAAAATCGGAGAAAAAAGCCGATTTTGGTCGGATTGTCCTACAAAACACCAGAAAATCTACTGATTTAGCCTATAGCGCCATAGCCGAAATGTTGGTAATTTTCGCCACGGTGATCACCAGGAGTTCTAATAATGAAAAAAGTCATGCTCAAATCCACCATCAGTCTCGCCGTCGCACTTGCCTCTACCCAGCTATTTGCCAGCGGCTTTGCTCTTAACGAACAAAGCATTAGCGGCATGGGTACTGGTTTCGCGGGGCGCTCTTCCGCTGCCGATGATGCAAGCACTGTATTTGGTAACCCAGCCGGCATGTCTCGCCTCAAACGCCAGCAAGTAACTGGCGGTATGGCTGCTATCGATGCATCCACCGACCTTAAGGACACCAGCGGCAGCCGTAGCGGCACCAACAAGGGCGACATGGTGCCCTTCACCGCCGTACCCATGGGCTTCTACGTCAAACCAATCGATGACCAATGGGCATTCGGCCTGGGCGTTTATGCGCCGTTTGGTTTGATAACCGATTATGAAAGCAACTTTCAGGGACGTAACTTCGGCAGTAAGAGCGAAGTTAAAGTCGTAACCTTCCAGCCAACGGTCAGCTACGCCTTCAACGATAAAGTCTCCATCGGTTTTGGCCCGACCATCAACCGGATTTCTGGTGTGCTGGAATCGGCGCTGACCACTCCCGCCTCGCCTAATGACGGCCGGGTCCAGATCAAAGGCGACGACGTTGGTTACGGCTACAACATCGGGGTTCTGGTCCAGGCGACCGACACCACTCGTGTCGGCCTGACCTACCACTCCAAAGTGAACTACAAACTGGAAGGCCATACCGAAGTCACTCCAGGAGCCGGTACCAACCCGCTTCTTTTGAAAAGCAATCGTTATGACGCCTCCCTGAAGATCGAAACTCCAGAGTCCTATGACCTTTCGGTCACCCAGGAGCTGAACGATGCCTGGAAGCTCTATGCCGGTACCACCTGGACCCGCTGGAGCCGCTTGAAGGACATCACCGTCAACAACGAAGGCGTAACTGCCTCTTCCGGCGGCGCTCTGGCCCCTGTACTGAACCTTGGCACCATCAAGGAAGAGCAGAACTGGCACGACACTTGGGCTTACGCCATCGGCACCTCGTATCAGCTGAACAAACAGTGGACCTTGCGTACCGGTCTGACCTTTGACCAAGCGCCGACCAACAACACCGACCGCTCGCCTCGCATCCCTACCGGCGACCGGACCATCTTCAGCCTGGGTGCTGGCTGGAGCCCAACAGAAGACCTGACCATCGACGTGGCCTACTCCTACCTCAAGGAAGAGAAAGTCAACGTCAACCGCAAAAACGCACTCGGCCAGACCTACAACGCCGAGTACGAGAACAGCGCAAACGGTTTTGGCGTAGGTGCAACCTACCGCTTCTAATCGTTCCGAGGCCTGCGCCTCCAGAGCTGAATGAAAAAGCCCTGCCTCTCACGAGGCAGGGCTTTTTCAATTACCGGTACTGAATGCTCAAGACTTCGACGCCAACGCCTTCTCCACCGCCTCCAGGAATTCCGGATTATCCGGCTTGGTCAGGCTGGAAAAACTGGCAATCACATTGCCCTGCCGATCCACCACGTACTTGTAGAAATTCCACTTCGGCGCGCTGCTCTGCTGCGCCAGTACCTTGAACAGGTGCACCGCATCCGCCCCCAGGACCTTCTGTGGCTCGGTCATGGTGAAAGTCACGCCATAGTTGACGTAGCAGACCTTGGCCGTCTCGGCCCCATCCTTGGACTCCTGCTTGAAGTCGTTGGACGGCACGCCCACCACCTCCAGCCCCTGCTCCTTGTAACGCTGATACAGCGCTTCAAGGCCTTTGAACTGCGGAGCGAACCCACAGAAGCTCGCGGTATTGACCACCACCAGCGGCTTGCCGGCGAAGCGCTGACACAGATCGATGGACTCTTTGGCGTGCAACTTGGGCACAGATCCCTCCAACAACGCCGGACAATCCGCCGCCCAGGCCGAACCGGCAAACAGTGTGAGCAATGCCGGAACCACAAACCAGCGCTTAGCCATGTTCAGTGTCCTTCAATAGTCGTCGGATACCGACGTTACTCGCCCCTGCGCCCACCTAGCAAGCACCCATGCCCAACTGCATCAGCGCCAGTCCGCCGCGATGCCAGCCCCACCAGGCCAGCCACAACAGCCCAATGCCGACGCCCAGCCCGGCACTCCACCCCAGCCATGACTTCACGCTGCACTCGCCTGCAAGCGCGCCACCGGCCGCTCGCGCACCGGCCAATTGAGCGCCGCAGCCAACAGACTGAGAAGAATCGCCACCTGCCAGATCAAGTCGTAACTACCGGTACGGTCATACACCACGCCCCCCAGCCAACCGCCAAGAAAGGAGCCCAGCTGATGGAACAGAAACACGATGCCGCCAAGCATGGAGAGGTTCCTGACCCCGAACAGGGTCGCGACCGTGCCATTGGTCAAAGGCACGGTGGACAGCCAGAGAAAACCCATGGCCATGCCGAACAGATAAGCGCTGGTCTGGGTCACCGGCAGCCACAGGAACAGGCCGATCACCACCGCTCGCAACAGGTACAGACCGGTCAACAGCCGCGGCTTGGACATCCGTCCACCCAACCAGCCCGCCGTGTAAGTACCAAAGATGTTGAACAAGCCAATCAGCGCCAGCACCGTGGTTCCAACGGTTGCCGGTAGATGCTGATCCACCAGATAGGCCGGCAGATGCACGCCGATGAACACCACCTGGAAACCACAGACAAAGAAGCCGAACGCCAGCAACCAGAACCCCGAGTGAGAGCAGGCTTCACGCAGGGCCTCGCCCAGGCTCTGTTCATGCCCCAGCACCGGCAGCGGCTTGTCCTTGAGCATGCCGACCAGCGGCACGATCAGCGCCACCAGCAGCCCCAGCACCAGCAACGCCGTCGACCAGCCGAGCCAGCCGATCAGCCCCAGGGTTCCCGGGAGCATGGCGAATTGACCAAAGGAGCCTGCGGCACTGGTGATCCCCATGCCCATGCTGCGCTTTTCCGGCGGCAAGGCACGACCGACCACCCCGAGAATCACCGAGAAGGAAGTTCCGGACAAACCGATGCCAATCAGCAACCCGGCACTCAGGGACAGGCTCAGAGCCGAATCCGAAAGCCCCATGAACACCAAGCCCACCGCGTACAACACACCACCGATCAACACCACCCTGGCAGCCCCAAAGCGGTCGGCCAGGGCTCCGGTAAAGGGCTGGGCCAACCCCCAGATCAGGTTTTGCAGGGCAATGGCAAAGGCGAACACCTCACGCCCCCAACCGAACTGCGCACTCATGGGCGGCAGAAACAGGCCAAAACCGTGCCGCACGCCCAGGGACAGCGCCAGGATCAATGCACTGCCGAGGAGGACCCAACCGCTGGTGCGCCACATCGATGACATTTTTATTCTCCAGTTACGGGTATATACCCGCTTATGATCGAACGAAGCGGCATCAGGCCAGTTCGTTCAGCAAGGCCAACAAGGTTTCACGCTTCTGCGCGCCCAGGCGATCGATCAGCCGCTGCTGAGCCGCCTCCCAGGCCGGCAAGGCCGCCGCCAGTCGCTCGTGCCCCGCCTCGGTCAGTTGCACCAGGCGATTGCGCTGATCGTCACCTTCCAGCAAGCGAACCAGACCGGCCGCCTCCAGCACCCGCACATTGCGTCCCAGAGTACTGCGATCCAGGCCCATGGCCTCCGCCAGGCTGGAAATGCTCGGCTGATCGAGACGCAGCAGATTGTTCAGCAAGGAATACTGGGCGACGTTAATCCCGAAGCCATCCAGGGCGCCGTCGTAATACCTGCTGACGCCACGCGCGGCACGACGCAGATTGGTGCACAAACACTGAGAGGGAAGCATGGTGCGTGTATATACCCGCGATTAACTCAAGGCAAGAATTTTCAACTCAATCGGCAAATCCGGATCTGCCTCAAAATGCCACCACCGCCAGCAGCACGGTCACTTCCAGCAACTCCAGCAACGCCCCGGCGGTGTCTCCGGTGGTGCCGCCCAACCGCCGCATCATCAAGTGTCGCAGCCAGACAAACAGCAACAGCGCCAGCAACAGTGCCCAGAGTCCGCTGTAACCCCCCACCAGCCAACACCCCAGCAGGCTCACGCCCAGCACCTGGCGCCCGGCCAGCCGCGGCAGGTGATCGGCCAGGGCCTGCCCCAGGCCGCCGGCGCGAACATAGGGCGTGCAGAGGAACAATCCGAGCAGCGCCGCGCGCCCGATCAGCGTCGCCAGCAACAAGGCGAACGCCTGCTGCTGCTCGATCAGCGCCACCAGAGCGGCGAACTTGAGCAGCAACACCAGCACCAGAGTCACCACCGCGATCGGTCCGCTGCGCGGGTCCTTCATGATGCTCAAGGTGCGCTCGCGGTCGCCAAAGCCTCCTAGCCAGGCATCGGCGCTGTCGGCCAGCCCGTCCAGGTGCAGGCCGCCGCTGAGCAGGACCCAGGCAGCCAGCAGCAGCGCCGCATGCAGCAGCAACGGCGTTCCTGCAAGCAGCGCATTCAACCCCCACAGCAACAGCCCAAACAACAGCCCTACCAGCGGATAGAACAACAACGAGCGCCCCAGCTCTTGGGGTTCCGGCATGCCCGGCAAGCGCACCGGCAAACTGCTGAGAAACTGCAAGGCAATCCAGAACGGCAACATCTCAGCCCTCCTCGCTCAGCAGACCCGGGGCGACTTTCAAGCGGAACAACGAGCCATGACTGACTTCGACACTCAACAACTGCTCCCGGGGCAGCCCCCGCGCACGAGCCAGCAACAGGCGCATGACCCCGCCATGACTGATCAACAGCACCCGCTGCCCGGCCCACGACTGGTACAGGCCATCAATGGCCCCCAGCACCCGCTGGGAAAAGTCCGCCACCGGCTCTCCCTGGGGCGGTGTAAAGCTGTAGGGATCAGCCCAGAAACGTCCCAGGTCCTCAGCCTCGGTATCCATCAGCGCCGCCGCGCTGCGCCCTTCCCAGGCGCCAAAATGCAGCTCCCGCAGATCGGGCGCCAGACTCAGGGGCAGCCCCAGCCGGGCGGCCAGTTGCTCGGCAAACCGCGAACAGCGCTGCAACGGCGAACTGACGATCCGATCCCAGGGCCCGCGTCCCTGAACCCCATCGCGCATCTGTTGCCAACCACGCTCCGTCAGGGCGTCATCCAGACTGCCGCGCAGGCCGCCGCCCAGTTCGGTTTCCCCGTGGCGCAACAGGTCCAGGTGCAAGGTCATGCCGGGCGATCCGCCACCGCCGCCTCGGCGAAGGTCGCCATCTGCCCGTGCAGATCGCAGGCCAGACGCAGCAATGGCACCGCCAGCGCCGCACCGCTGCCCTCTCCCAGACGCAAGCCCAGGTCCAGCAGCGGCTCGGCCTCAAGGGCCTGCAACACATAGCGGTGTCCTGGCTCCGCCCCCTGATGGGCAAACAGCAGCCAAGGACGACAGGCCGGATTCAGCCGCACCGCCACCAGCGCCGCGACGCTACAGATAAAGCCATCCACCAGCACCGCGATGCCTTCCTGGGCACACGCCAGATAGGCGCCCACCAGCGCCGCCACTTCAAACCCGCCCAGGTTGAACAGGGTTTGCAGGGCATCGCCACGGCAGGCGGCATGCCGTGCCAGGGCCCGCTCGATCACTTGAGCCTTGTGGCTGACGCCGGCGGCATTCAGGCCGGTGCCAGGACCGGCCAATTGCGCCACCGGGATATCCAGCAAGGCACAGGCAATGGCGCTGGCCGCCGTGGTGTTGCCAATGCCCATCTCACCGCCGATAAACAGCTGGGCTCCCTCGGCGCGGGCCCGCAACACGCTGTCGCGCCCGGCCTGCAGGGCCTGCTCGCCCTGAGCCGGAGTCATGGCCGGTCCCTGGACAAAACTCTGCGTACCCGCTCCCAGGTTCAGGTGGCGCACTCCCGGCAGGTTCAAGCCGGACGCCACCGTTCCCAGGTCCACCACTTCCAGTTGCGCCCCCAGTTGCCGCGCCAGCACGCTGATCGCCGCCCCGCCACTGACAAAGTTCAGCAGCATCTGCCCGGTGACCTCTTGCGGATAGGCCGACACTCCTTCGGCAACCACCCCGTGATCACCGGCGAAGATCGCGATCCACAGCCGCTCCAGGCCAGGCTTGAGGCGCCCCTGCAAACCGGCCAGGCGCACTGCCAAAGGCTCCAGCTGGCCGAGCGAGCCGGCCGGCTTGGTCAGTTGCTGCTGTCGCGCCAATGCTTGCTCGACCATCTGCGCATCGATCGCCTTGCATGGATTCAGCCACCAGGAGTTACTCATAACGCAGTTCCTTTCAAAGTCAGGGGCAGGCCGGCCACCGTCAGCACCACACGCTGACAGCGCTCGGCCAGAGCTTGATGCAGCCAACCGGCTTCATCCACGTAACGGCGAGTCAATTCGCCCAGCGGCACGACACCCATTCCGGTTTCGTTGCTGACAAAAATGATCGTTCCAGGCAGACCGGGCAGGCACTGCAACAAGGCGTCGCGCTCGGCCAGCAGACGCTCCTGGTCGTCCAGCATCAGCAGGTTGGTCAGCCACAGGGTCAGGCAATCCACCAGCAGGCAATGCCCGGGGGCCGCGGCTTGCTGCAGTACCCGGGCCAGCTCCAGCGGTTCTTCGATCAAGCCCCAATGACTCGGCCGGCGCTCGCGATGATGGGCGATACGCTGGTTCATCTCGCCATCCAGGGGCTGGCTGGTGGCGATGTAGGTGACCGCCAGGGCGCTGTCGGTGGCGAGTTGTTCCGCCAGGCGACTCTTGCCGGAACGGGCGCCACCGAGAATCAGTTGCAGCATGCTTGAGCACCTTTGAAATGAATGTTCATCGCAGTTCTAGCGACCACAGAGCGTGAGCAGCGCGGCGGTGTCCAGATGTCGCTCCACCAGATCCGCCAGACGCTCGATATCGCGCTCGCGCAAGGCGTGGTAGTCCACCTCCTGGACCGCCTCCAGGCCAGCCCAGCGCAACAGCGCGCTGCAGGCCGCCGGGGTTTCGAACAGGCCATGCAGGTAGGTGCCGAGAATCTGCCCATCGGCGCTCAAGGCACCGTCGCTACGTCCATCGTCCAACTGCACGGCGGCCTGCTCCAGGGCTGGTCCACGAGTGACCCCGGCGTGAATCTCATAGCCACTGACCGGCGCATTCTCCAGGGTCAGGCGGCCACTGACGTTGCGCAGCTGCTTCTCCTTTTCCAGCACGGTTACAAAGGCCAGCAGGCCCAGACCCGGGCTGGAACCGGCTGCACCCTCCAGGCCCAGCGGGTCGTGCACCTGCTCGCCGAGCATCTGCAGGCCGCCGCAAATACCCAGCACCTTGCCGCCGTAGCGCAAGTGCCGGGCAAGCGCTTGCTCCCAGCCGTTGCTGCGCAGGTAGGCCAGGTCGCCGCGCACGCTTTTCGAACCGGGGAGGATGATCAGGTCGGCGGCGGGAATCGCCTGCCCGGGCCCGATGAATTGCAAGTCGACCTGGGGATGCAAGCGCAGCGGGTCGAAATCCGTGTGGTTGCTGATCCGCGGCAACACCGGCACCACCACCTTGAGCACGTGCTCGACCTTGCCGGCCTGACGTCGATCGATGCCGTCCTCGGCTTCCAGGTGCAGGTCCATCACATAGGGCAGCACCCCGAGCACCGGCTTGCCAGTGCGGGCCTCCAGCCAGTCCAGTCCCGGTTGCAGCAGGGCCAGGTCGCCTCGGAAGCGGTTGATGATGAAGCCCTTGACCCGCGCCTGTTCACTAGGCGACAGCAGCTCCAGGGTGCCCACCAGATGGGCGAACACCCCGCCACGGTTGATATCGGCGATCAGCAGCACCGGGCAGTCCACCGCCTCGGCGAAACCCATGTTGGCGATGTCGCCGGCACGCAGATTGATCTCCGCCGGCGAGCCGGCGCCCTCCACCATCACCACCTCATAAGCACCCCGCAGGCGCTCATGGGAAGCCAGCACCGCCTGCATGGCGATGGCCTTGTAGTCGTGATAGGCCACGGCATTCATGGTGGTCACGGCACGACCGTGAATGATCACCTGGGAGCCGGTGTCGCTGTTGGGCTTGAGCAACACCGGGTTCATGTCGGTGTGGGGCGCCAGGTTGGCCGCCTGGGCCTGGACCGCCTGGGCCCGACCGATTTCGCCACCCTCGGCGGTCACCGCACTGTTGAGCGCCATGTTCTGCGGCTTGAACGGCACCACGCTGACGCCCTGGCGCAGCAGCCAGCGACACAGCGCGGTAACCAGGGTGCTCTTGCCGGCATCCGAGGTGGTGCCCTGCACCATCAGGGTGGTCATGGGTATTCCTTGCGATAGGCCTGCAGCGCCTGCTCCAGGCGTGCCCAATCGGCATCGTCGGCGGGCAGGCCGAAACGCAGGCTGCTGTTGTGAACGAACAGCCGCAGCAGAATGCCGCGCCGCGCCATGAATTGATAAAGCCGCTCGGCCTCGACGGTGATCAGCCATTGGAACAGTGCACAGCCACCCTGTGGCTTGAAGCCGAAGCCTTCCAGGATCTCACTCAGGCGCTGACTGGCCGCCTCGCTGCGCAGGCGCTGCCGCGCATGCCCCTCGACATCCCGCAGGCACGCCTGTCCCAGCACCCGGGTCGGTCCACTGACCGCCCAGGGCCCCACCTGCTCCGCCAGCAGCTTGAGCAGCCGGCGCTCGGCCAGGACAAATCCCAGGCGCACGCCGGCGAGGCCAAAGAACTTGCCAAACGAACGCAGGACAATCAGCCCCACCTGATGAGCATGGCGCGCCAGGCTCAGGTCCGGGGTGTTGTCCATGAAGGCTTCATCCACCACCAGCCAGCCGCCGCGTTGGGCCAGGCGCGCGTGCCAATCCAGCAGGCGCGCCGGAGTCAGGCTCAGGCCGGTGGGGTTGTTGGGGTTGACCACCACCAGCACATCGAGGCTGTCGAGAAAGAAATCCACTTCCTGCTCCAGCACCTCTCGCACCCGGTAGCCACTGCGGCGCCAGGCTTCGGCGTGCTCGGCATAACAGGGCGACAACACCCCGACCTTGCCCGCCCGCCGCAGTCGCGGCAGCAATTGGATCGCGGCCTGGGAACCGGCCACCGGCAATACCTCGTCGGCTCCGTAATAGGCACAGGCCGCCTGCTCCAGACCGTCATCGGTTTCCGGCAGGCGCGCCCAGGCCCGCAGGGGAATGGCCGGCACGGGAAACGGCCAGGGCGCCAATCCGCTGGACAGGTCCAGCCAGGCCTCTTCGGCAATCCCGTATTCCTGGGCCGCCTTGCGCAACCTTCCACCGTGCTCAAGCATAGAATTCAGCCCCCAGGCACAGAATCAACAACCACAGCCAGACACCTCGCTGCACCAACTGCCAGCCGCGATCAATGGAGTCGGCACTGGCCGGCTCGCCTTCGCCCAGAGGCGGACGCTGATGCAACTCACCGTGATAGATCGCCGCCCCGCCCAGCTCCACACCCAGGGCTCCCGCTCCGGCCGCCATGACCGGGCCGGCATTCGGGCTGTCCCAGGTCGGGCCCTGGCGGTGCCAGCACCGCAGCGCCAGACGGGTCTTGCCGAGTAAGGCGTAGGTCAGGGCCACCAAACGCGCAGGAATGTAATTGAGCAGGTCGTCGATCTTCGCCGCCGCCCAGCCGAAACGCTCGAAGCGCTCGTTACGGTAGCCCCACATCGCATCCAGGGTGTTGCTCAGGCGATAGAGCACCACCCCCGGCGCGCCGGCCACGGCAAACCAGAACAACGCGGCGAACACCGCGTCGCTGCCGTTCTCCAGCACCGATTCGGTAGCCGCACGGGCCACGGCGGAGGCGTCCAGTTCGCTGGTCTGGCGGCTCACCAGGAACCCCACCCGGCGCCGGGCTTCCTGCAGATCATCGCTGCGCAAGGCCCTGGCCACCGGCTCGACGTGCTCGCCAAGACTGCGCAGGCCCAGAGCGCAATACAGCGCCAGGATCTCCACCAGCCAACCGATGTAGGGCAGCCAGGACAGGGCGGTGGCCAACAGGGTCAGGGGCAGTACCGCCAGCACCCAGGCGCTGACGCCATGGCTGCGCCAGCCTCGGCCCGCAGCGTTGAAACGTTGCTCGATACGATCCGCCATGCGGCCGAAGGCCACCAGCGGATGCCAGCGCTTGGGCTCACCCAGCAGCGCATCCAGCGCCACCCCGGCGACACTCAGCAACGCCACGCTCATTGACTCACTCCCCAGTAATTTTCATACAGCAACTCACTCAATGGCCGGGGCTGCGCCCAGCCCTGCAGCGCCAGCATCGGCGCCGGATAGAACTCGGTAACCGGTCCCAGGCACAGCACGGCCAGGGGCTTGGCACCGGCGGGCAATCCCAGCAGGTCAGCCAGGGCCTGGGGCTCGAACAGCGATACCCAGCCCATGCCCAGGCCTTCGCTGCGCGCCGCCAGCCAGAGGTTCTGAATGGCACAGGACAGCGAGGCCAGGTCCATTTCCGGCAGGGTCCGCCGGCCGAAGACATGCCGCTCGCGGCCGTCCATCAGGGCCGCCACCAGCACCTCGGCACAGTCATGAATGCCCTCGACCTTAAGCTGCATGAACTCATCGGAACGCTCGCCCAGCGCCTCGGCGGTGCGCACCCGCTCCTCCTCCACCAACTGCTGGATGCGCCCGCGCAACGGGCGATCGCTGATGCGGATAAAACGCCAGGGCTGCATCAGCCCCACGCTGGGCGCCTGATGCGCCGCCTCCAGCAAACGGCGCAGCAACTCGGGCGCGACACTGCCACCGGCGAAATGCCGCATGTCCCGGCGTTCGGCGATGGCGCGATACACGGCCTCACGCTCCGCCGCAGAAAATCCCTGCTCACTCACCACTCACACTCCCTGCAGGAGCCGGAGCGAACAATGCCGCTACCGCTGCCGGATTGGATGGAAAGTAGAAGTGCACATAAGAAGCGGTCATGCGTCCATCGCGATACACCGCCTCCGCCCCGCGCCCACCGTTGGGACTGATGCCACGGGCAATCGGCTCAAGGGCGGTCGTGGTCAGGGAGTGATGGTAGGTATGACCACGCAAGCTGCCCTCCGGCAACTCCACGGCCTGCAAGGCCAGGGCCGCCAGACGCTTCTGCATCACCGCCGCGCCGGGCAGCAGCCCCAACAGCTCGGCACTCTGGCCTTCGACGTCGGTCAGGGAGTCGAGCAGGTAAAGCATGCCGCCACACTCGGCGAGCAACGGCTTGCCCGCGCCATGGTGGGCACGAATCGCGTCGAGCATGGCGCGGTTCTGCGCCAGGGCCTGGTGATGCAACTCTGGGTAGCCACCGGGCAGGTACAGGCTGTCCGCCTCTGGCAACTGCGCGTCATGGATAGGGGAGAAGAAATGCAACTGCGCGCCCATGGCCCGCAACAGATCGAGGCTGGCACCGTAGGTAAAGGCAAACGCCTCGTCACGGGCCACGGCGATGCGCACCCCCTCCAGCAAGGGCTCGCAAGCCACTGGGGTTGGCGCGGCAAAACTCACGGCGGGCGGCAACTCCACCTGACAACTGCTGGCCAGCGCCTCGGCGGCGGCATCCAGGCGCAGGTCGAGATCATTCAGTTCACGGGCCTGCACCAGCCCCAGGTGGCGGCTGGGCAGTTCGATATCGGTTTCCCGGGACAGGGCGCCGTACCAGCGCAAGCCCTCGGTAAGGCTGCCTTCGAGCAACTGCGCGTGGCGCAAGGTGCCGACCCGGTTGGCCAGCACCCCGGCGAACGGCAGGTCCGGCTGATAGCGGGCCAAGCCCAGGGCCAGCGCGCCGAAGGTCTGGGCCATGGCGGTGCCATCGATCACCCCCAGCACCGGCACCCCGAAATGCCGCGCCAGATCGGCGCTGGAGGGAGTACCGTCGAACAGCCCCATGACCCCTTCGATCAGGATCAGGTCGGCCTCAGCCGCGGCTTCCCAGAGCAAGCGCCGGCTTTCCTGTTCGCCCACCATCCACATGTCCAGCTGGTACACCGGAGCGCCGCTGGCACGTTCGAGAATCATCGGGTCGAGAAAGTCCGGACCGCATTTGAACACCCGGACCTTGCGCCCCTGATTGCGGTGCAGGCGAGCCAGGGCGGCGGTCACGGTGGTCTTGCCCTGGCCGGAAGCCGGTGCGGCGATCAATACCGCCGGGCAATGACGAACATCGGTCATGAAATCACGCTCACAGCTCAACACCTTTCTGCGCCTTGATGCCGGCCTGGAAGGCATGCTTGACCATGCCCATTTCGGTGACGGTATCCGCCAGTTCGATCAGTTCCGGCTTGGCCCCACGGCCGGTCACCACCACATGCTGCATGGGCGGCCGGGCTTGCAGGTCGCTGAGCACCTGATCCAGATCCAGGTAGCCGTGCTTGAGGGCGATGTTCAGCTCGTCGAGCACCACCAGACCGATGCCCGGGTCGCTCAGCAGTTCCTTGGATACCGCCCAGGCAGCTTCGGCCGCGGCGATATCGCGCTGGCGATCCTGGGTTTCCCAGGTAAAGCCCTCGCCCATCACATGAAAGCGCACCTGCGGCGCAAAACGCCGGAAGAACAGTTCTTCGCCAGTGCTGTTACGGCCCTTGATGAACTGCACCACACCGCACTGCATGCCATGGCCCATGGAACGCGCCAGCATGCCGAAAGCCGAACTGCTCTTGCCCTTGCCATTGCCGGTCAACACCAGCAACAGGCCACATTCGTTGGGCGAGTTGGCGATGCGCTCATCGATCACGGCTTTCTTGCGCAACATGCGCGCCACATGGCGCTCGTCACGATCGGGGGATTCACTCATGGGGCAGCTCTCCGTTGGGGCTGGGGAACGGCGGGCAGGAAAAGGAATAGACGGCGCAAGCCTGGCATCGCCCACCGTGATGCCGTTGGATGGATCAGGCCGGTCTCCGGGCTCATGAGGGGCATTGCTGCCTGACTGCGCGCCTTCCCATGTCGTGGACACAGTGGCATCTGGCGCAGCCTTGACTCATCTACCGTTGCGGGGGCAGCGCCGGAATCGTCGCCATGTCCATCGCTGGAACAGGCCCTGACCGGCTTCCCTGTTTCACTCTGTCGACCAGCGGCCACAGAGCACCTGAAACAAGTCGCGAAGGTTAGAGGGTTGGGGGTGGAGCGTCAATTAAAGCCAGCCGTCGCACAACACACAAAACTGCACCGCATCAACAAACTGGCGCCAATCTTGTGCCACACTCAGCACATTGATATCAAATAGCCATAACTCACCCCAACCGCCAGACAATAACAAGGACGGACCCCGATGCAAGGCATGATCATCAGCAATCCAAAGCTGGAATTCCTGCGCCCGATGCTGGAACGCTGGTTTGATTGCATTGACCGCTACAACGCCGTTCGCGGCGATAGCGAAACCCCTTACTGGTTCGACGAGCAGGCCAACCTGGGATTGCTTTCCACCGCCGCCTGGATGGCGGAGATGGTCAGCCTCGAACACAGCCCCAGCAAAAAACAGCAGGAGGAAGGCGCCCGCAACGCACGCACCGATCTGTACCTGGCCACCCGGGAAGAGCGCGCCTACATTCAGGCCACCCAGCGCTGGCCCCAGGTCAATGGCTTGCACCTGACCCAGGCCTTGCTCGACGTTGCCGGTGACGCGAGAAAAATCAGCTACCCCAGCGACCTGCGGCTCGGCTGCCTGTTTGTCAGCCCGCAAAAGGCTCAGCACAGCGCCACCCCGGAAGAACTTCAGGACATGCTCGACGAACTACAAAAGGAACACTGCTGCGCGGTGGCCTGGTACTTTCCGTACGCCTATCGCAAGTTGCGCAACGAGGCCGGCCAGTACCATCCCGGGGTTGCCGTACTGTTCAAGGAGGCCCGCTGATCAGGCGGAACCATACGCCGGCTATGCTCCTCTATGACAAGGACGTCCGTGCACTCATAGGGAAATCAGCATGCTCAAGTCTCGACACGCTTTGCTTATCGCGATCGCCGCCAGCCTTACGGCCTGCGGCGAAACCTCCAGCCTGCAAGTTTCCGACGGCACCGGCCCCAGCCCCAAGCTGCCGGAGCCCAATCCGACGCTGATCCCCACGGTGAACATCGCCCCGGCGATTGGCTGGCCCAAGGGTACCCAGCCATTGGCGGCAGCCGGCACCCAGGTCAATGCCTTCGCCGAAGACCTCGATCATCCGCGCTGGCTCTATGTCCTGCCCAACGGCGACGTGTTGGTGGCGGAAACCAACGCACCGCCCAAACCCGATGACAGCCAGGGCATTCGCGGCTGGATCGCCGGGAAAATCATGGGCCGCGCCGGCGCTGCGGTGCCCAGCGCCAACCGCATTACCCTGCTGAGGGACCAGGATCACGATGGCGTGGCCGAAACCCGCAGCGTGTTCCTGGACCACCTGAATTCGCCGTTCGGCATGACCCTGGTCGGCAATGACCTGTATGTGGCGGACACCGACAAGCTGCTGCGCTTTCCTTACCAGAACGGCGACACCCGGATCACTGCGGCCGGCACCAAGGTCGTCGACCTGCCCGGTGGCACACTCAATCACCATTGGACCAAGAACGTCATCGCCAGCCCGGACGGGAGCAAGCTCTACGTCACCGTGGGCTCCAACAGCAACGTCGGGGAAAATGGCCTGGACCAGGAACAGGGCCGCGCGGCGATCTGGGAGGTGGACCGGACCAGCGGCCAGCATCGCCTGTTCGCCACCGGCTTGCGCAATCCCAACGGTCTGGCCTGGGAGCCGGTCAGCGGGGCGCTGTGGACCGCGGTGAACGAGCGCGACGAGATCGGCAGCGACCTGGTGCCGGACTACATCACCTCGGTCAAGGACGGCGCCTTCTACGGCTGGCCCTTCAGCTACTACGGGCAGCATGTGGATGCCCGGGTCAAACCGCAGAACCTCGACCTGGTGAGCAAGGCCATTACCCCGGACTACGCCGTTGGCCCGCACACCGCCTCTCTGGGGCTGACCTTCGCCCAAGGCAGCAAGCTCCCCGCCCCGTTCACCGAAGGCGCGTTCATCGGTCAGCATGGCTCATGGAACCGCAAGCCCCACAGTGGCTACAAAGTCATCTTCGTCCCCTTCAGCGCCGGCAAGCCCCAGGGACCACCCGTGGACGTGCTCAGCGGCTTTCTCAGCGCCGATGAAAAAGCCTATGGACGCCCGGTTGGGGTAGTGATCGATCGGCAAGGCGACTTGCTGGTGGCCGATGACGTCGGCAACACGATCTGGCGGGTATCGGCTGCCAAAGCCCCCTGACTCAGCGCTTGCGGCACAGGGTCAAGCCGTCCCCCAGGGGCAGCAGAGACAAGTCGATGCGCGAGTCATCCTTCAAGGCCCGATTGAGCGCCTGGATGGCTCGGGTATCTTCGCTGGCGGGCGCCACCTCCAGCACACGCCCGCTCCACAAGGTGTTGTCGAATACCGCCAGGCCACCGACTCGCAACAGACGCAAGGCGGACTCCAGATAGGCCGGGTAATTGGCTTTATCGGCATCGATGAAGATCAAGTC
Source organism: Pseudomonas sp. TKO26 (assembly GCF_003225665.1). Taxonomy (NCBI): domain Bacteria; kingdom Pseudomonadati; phylum Pseudomonadota; class Gammaproteobacteria; order Pseudomonadales; family Pseudomonadaceae; genus Pseudomonas; species Pseudomonas sp. TKO26. Next base: position 64,149 of record NZ_QKLN01000037.1, on the reverse strand, counting down.
GAAAGACTCATGCCGGCCGGCCAACTCCAGGCCGACCAGGGCTTCCAGCGCCGGAGCCAGGCGCAGCTCGATGCGTTGCTCAAGGCCCGCCTCCTGCCAGTAACGGCGGGCCGTGGCGTTGTAGTCACCGGGCAGGTCGCAACAGATCAACGAGCCGTCAGAGGGAAGGGCCTGAGCCATACACAAGGCGCTGTAGCCGGTAAAGGTTCCCACTTCCAGCACCTGGCGAGCAGCGGTCAGCTTGATCAGCAGCGCAAGAAACTGCCCCTGCTCCGGCGCCACCTGCCAACGGGCATTGGGCAGGGCCTGGGTTTCATCCCGCAGACGTCGCAGCAGCGGCGTTTCGCGCAGGGACACATCCAACAGGTATTGATACAGGGCATCGTCGAGGTTGAGCGTACGCGCAGTCACAAACACCTCGACCAGAGCGGAATTATGGATTGTGCGCCAGATGTTCCGGCTGCAGCACGCGCTTGGCGCTCAGGTAGGCTTTCTGCCAGTAGGCCTTGGACAGGCTGTCGAGCTTCACCGTACCACCGGTGGCCGGGGCATGGACAAAACGCCCCTCGCCGACATAGATCCCGGCATGACTGACCTGGGAGCCGCCATTGGTGGCGAAGAAGATCAGGTCACCGGTTTGCAGGGCGTTCTTGCCCACGTCCGGCGCCTGCATGCCGATCATTTCCCGGGTCGACCGTGGCAGGGAGATACCCGCGGCATCACGGTAGACGTAGCCGATCAGGCCGCTGCAATCGAACCCGGAGTCTGGAGTATTGCCGCCCCAACGATAAGGCGTGCCGACCAGCCCCAAGGCGCGGAACAGCACATCTTCAGCGACGGGAGAAAAGGCCTGGGAGGAGTTGAAAACCGGTGCACGTACCACAGGCGCAGGTGGCGGGGTACGGCTGGCGCAGGCGCTGAGCAGCGCGGCGAGGGCAATAAGGGCAAATCGGGCCGAGGTCGACATAAGCTGAACAATCCTGATCGGGATGCGGCTTTCTCTGCCGTGGTACTGAAAACAAAACCGCGTAAGCAGGGCTTACGCGGTTAGTTTCAACAATAGATCAGGATTCTAGCGTCTACGCGCCAAACTTCAAGTAAGACTTTAACTTCGCCCTACAAACTATCCGCTTATTTGCGTGCAGTGACCACGGTTGGCGCCATGGCGAGTGCGCGCTTGGCTTCAATGAAGGTCTTGCTCCAGTAGCTGTCACCCAGGCTATCGACCCGCACACCACCGCTGCGGCGGCTGCTGGAGTGGATGAACTGATCATCGCCCAGGTAGATACCGGCATGGCTGACGCGCCCGCGACCGTTGGTGCTGAAGAACAGCAAATCACCCGGCTTGAGGTTGTTGCGCGCCACCAGAGGAGCCTTGACGTTGATCATTTCACGAGTGGAGCGCGGCAGATTCATGCCCGCCTCTTCGCGAAACAGATAACCGATGAAACCGCTGCAATCGAAGCCGGCTTCCGAGGTACCACCGAAACGGTAGCGGGTACCGATCAGGGACATGCCGCGCTCGAGGATGCTGTCAGCCAGAACTGGCAACTGGTAAGGCTTGCTGTCAGAGAACTCTGCCAGTTCCTTTTCAGTTGCCAGCTCGTCCTGGTAAACAGCGGAAGACTGATTTTTGACGGAGACTTGAGCCTGTTGGCCAGCTTGCTGCTGAGACACCGGAGTGTGGGAAGCGCAACCAAACAACAGGGTAACGAGTGCGAGAGGCACGAGGGGTGCGAAGCGATTTAGCATGGGCACGACCGTGGCTTGAAATAAATGAAGACGCGACTATGCCTTCTATCGCCCTCATTTGCAAATTCAATCGATCAGAATGTGACTTATGAGTTTCTTCCGTACATCTAAGGCTTTAAGCCCACTTCAAGTCCGCCCGTCTTTGGAAACCCTTCCAAAGGCGCGTTTTCTGACGCCTGAAATATGCCGAAGACCTGCAAGAAAACGGCTGCAAGCCTTGGTTTTACCAGCCCAGGGTTTCTTTCAGGAAGGGAATGGTCAGCTTGCGCTGAGCCTGCAACGAGGCCTGATCAAGACGCTCAAGCAGCTCGAACAGAGCACTCATGCTGCGGGTCCCACGGGTCAGGATAAAATGCCCGACTTCGTCGGTCAGATGCAGTCCACGACGAGACGCTCGTAGCTGCAAGGCACGCAATTTGTCTTCATCGGAGAGCGGGCGCATCTGAAAAATCAGCGCCAGGGTCAGTCGAGACTTCAAATCCGCCAGCTTCACCGGCAACTCACGAGGCGAGGTCGAAGCGGCAATCAGCAAACGCCGGCCACTGTCACGCAAGCGATTGAACAGATGGAACAGCGCCTCCTCCCAATCAGCCTTGCCCGCTACCGCCTGCAGGTCATCCAGACACACCAGCTCGTACTGCTCCAGGTTGTCGAGAATCTCGATACCGCGATCCAGCAGCTCCGCCAGCGGCAGATAAACCGCAGGCTCCCCCAACTGCTCAAAACGCAGACAAGCCGCCTGCAGCAAGTGCGTACGGCCCACGCCGTCCTTGCCCCAGAGATAGATCAGGCTTTCGGTCCAGCCGGCGTCGGCTTCGCAAAGGCGCTCGACGTAGCCGAGTGCTGCGGCATTGGCGCCTGGGTAGTAGTTGATGAAGGTGGCGTCGTCACGCAGACGCACACCTAGGGGCAGCTGAATCGGTTTCATGCTGACTGAACAGTTCCAAAGGAACCGTTAGTGGCCTCTGTGTAAAGTTTGCAAAGTTTATACCCGTGACGCCGAGCGCACAATGCAGCAGACCACAAGCAAAATCAAAGGTTTGCGTCAGCAAAACAGCACTCAAGGACGAACTTTGACAGCCCGGGCAACAGCCAATGAGCGCTAGCCAGCGCAGGCCCGCAAGGCGCTCATTGCCGTCACTCGCTGCGCACTGGCCTACAGATCAGGATCCTCGGCACCGCTGTAGAGGCCTGAATCCTTGTACAGATCGTGCATGTGCCGCACCAGCACCATGATCACTGCTGCCACTGGCAAGGCCAGCAGTACCCCGGTAAAACCGAACAGCTCACCGCCAGCGAGAATGGCGAAAATCACCGCCACCGGATGCAGGCCGATACGATCGCCCACCAACAACGGCGTCAGCACCATCCCCTCCAGCGCCTGCCCCACCATGAACACCGCAACGATGCCGATCATGGGATACAGTTCACCACCGAACTGGAACAGGCCGGCAGTCAGCGCCGCACCAATACCGATGACAAAGCCCATGTACGGCACGATCGCCGCCAAGCCGGCAATCAGGCCGATCAACAGCCCCAGCTCGAGCCCCACCAGCATCAGTCCTGCCGCGTAGATCATCCCCAGGGCCAGCATCACCAGCAATTGCCCACGGACAAACGCCCCTAGCACCTCATGGCACTCTCCCGCCAGAGACACCACCTGCTCTTCGCGATTGCGCGGCAGCAGACTGCGGATCTTGGCCATCATCAGGTCCCAGTCCCGCAACAGATAGAAGCTGACCACCGGAATCAGCACCAGGTTGGCCAGCCAACCGATCAGCGCCAACCCCGACGCCGTGGCCTGGCTCAGCACCACGCCAACAATGTCGGTGGTCTGGCCCATGTGCTCGCTGATCGCAGCCTTGACCTTGTCGAACTTCCAGAAGCCATCCGCCAGGCCCAATCGGGCCTGCACCCAAGGCATGGCGGTGTGCTGCACCCAATCGAGCATCTGCGGCGCCAGCTCGTAGAGGCGCAGCAACTGCTTGGCCAACATCGGCACCAGCACCAGCAACAGCGCCATGATGATCAGCGTGAACAAGGCAAACACCGCCACCACGCCCCAGGTACGCGACAGCCCCCACGCTTCCAGCCGATCCACCAGCGGGTCGAACAGATAGGCCAGCAATAGCGCCACCAGGAACGGACTGAGGATTGGATGCAACAAATAGACGAACCCACAGGCCAGGAGCACGCCCCCCAACCAGACCCAACGCCGCGTATCAGCCATAAACCACTCCTGCTTCTATATAGAAGGAAACCAATCTGCTACCAGCGAAAACGCAATTGTGCGGCCTGCGGCGCAGCAACCGCCGGCGCCGTCCCTTCAGCCCCCTGCACAGGGGCCTGTGCCTCGCCGGCAGGAATTTCCTGCAACCTGGCCAGGGACAACTGCGCCCGCAGTTGCTCTGCACTGCCATTGACCCGATAGATCACGCGATCACCATCGATGCTCTGAATCTGCGCACCAAAAGGCTCCAACAGATGCCCCAGCGCCGCGTAGTGCTCCAGAGTCATGCCCTGCACTTCCAGCAATTGTTCGCTGGAGGCTCCCGGACGCGTGACGAAACTCGGCGCCAGGCGCTGACCCCCCGCCAGCAGCACGCCATCGGCCAGCGCCGCCGTATCCGCGCCCTGAACAGTGCCCTGCTCTTTCTGATCGCCGAGCCACAAACGCCACTTGGCCTGCCATTGCCCGCCCTCTTCACGGGCATGCACCGCCAACAGTGCATCGGCGCCGTAACGCTCCGAAGCCTGGCGCAGAGGAGCCGGGTCGGCGCCTTCAAGATTGGGCGCCGTGGCAACGATCTGCTCATCCAGATCGCCCAGTGGCAGGCGCAGCGGCAGACCACGATGCTGCGCCGCACGCCGCAGAGGCGCGGCACTGGCCTGACCGTCACCGACCAGGCTCGAGCCCTCAGTGGAGTCGCTCAACCACCAGCCCAGGATCGATGGCCGGTTGCTGCCCCACAACGGCAGGCCCGCCTGGCGCAGCGCGCGATCGGTGCTGACCGGATCAAAGTCCACTTGCAGGCTTTCCGGCGGACCGGCGTCGTAGCCGTATTGGCTGATGATCTGCTGCGGATCCTTGCGAATTGCCGCCAGCCCCGCGCCCTGAGCCGCCTTGGCATCGCCGGTCAGGCGCAGCACCAGGGTCTCCAGGGCACGCTGCGTGGCCTGGTCGCGCTCCTCGGGCGACTGACTGCTCACCGGCTCGCGCACCTGATACAGGCCATTGAGGGTTTCGGCATGACTCGCCAGGCTGACCAATGACAAACAGCCCACAAACAGAAATTGACCCAGACGCATGGAAGATTCCCGACGACAAAAAAACGATTGAAACAGCGCGCAAGAACCACTGCGAGCAAGGCTGTGACCACAAGCCCCGGTAAAACATTCACCCGTCGCCCGACTGTTTTCACGCTGTCATAACGATAGCCACTTGAGCGCTATACCTTATACAGGCATGGGCAGGACCACCAACACGGCCAATCGCGGTTTTTTTAGGCGGATATGCCTCTACCCGTCGGCCCGAGGATGGCCGCTGCCCCACAAGCCTGATAAAATCGCGCGCCTTCGCAGACCGGCACCAGCCGGGCACCCTGAATCACTTTCCCAGTGCTCGGGCAGGCTCTCTGGTTCGGTCGATACCCCTGAATCCCCCCTAAAGGCCTGGATCATGAGCAAGCAACCCTCCCTGAGCTACAAAGACGCCGGTGTAGACATCGACGCCGGTGAAGCATTGGTCGAACGCATCAAGAGCGTCGCCAAGCGCACTGCGCGCCCGGAAGTCATGGGCGGCCTGGGCGGTTTCGGCGCCCTCTGCGAAATCCCGGCCGGCTACAAGCAGCCCGTACTGGTTTCCGGCACCGACGGCGTCGGCACCAAGCTGCGCCTGGCCCTGAACCTGAACAAGCACGACAGCATCGGCATCGACCTGGTTGCCATGTGCGTCAACGACCTGGTGGTCTGCGGCGCCGAGCCGCTGTTCTTCCTCGACTACTACGCCACCGGCAAGCTCAACGTGGATACCGCCGCCCAGGTGGTCACCGGTATCGGTGCCGGCTGCGAGCTGTCCGGTTGCTCCCTGGTTGGCGGCGAAACCGCTGAAATGCCCGGCATGTACGAAGGCGAAGACTACGACCTGGCCGGTTTCTGCGTCGGCGTGGTGGAAAAGGCCGAGATCATCGACGGCTCGAAAGTGGCCACCGGTGACGCCCTGCTGGCCCTGCCATCCTCCGGTCCGCACTCCAACGGCTACTCGCTGATCCGCAAGATCATCGAAGTCTCCGGCGCCGACATCGAAAGCATCCAGCTGGACGGCAAGCCACTGACCGACCTGCTGATGGCCCCGACCCGCATCTACGTCAAGCCGCTGCTGAAGCTGATCAAGGACACCGGCGCGGTCAAGGCCATGGCTCACATCACCGGCGGCGGCCTGCTGGACAATATTCCTCGCGTACTGCCAAAAGGCGCCCAGGCGGTGGTCGACGTGGCGAGCTGGAAACGCCCGGCGGTCTTCGACTGGCTGCAAGAACAAGGCAACGTCGACGAGCACGAAATGCACCGCGTTCTGAACTGCGGCGTGGGCATGGTCATCTGCGTGGCTCAGGACCAGGTTGAAAATGCCCTGAACGTCCTGCGCGAAGCAGGCGAGCAACCTTGGGTCATCGGCCAGATCGCCACCGCAGCCGAAGGCGCGGCCCAGGTCGAGCTGAAGAACCTCAAGGCTCACTGATGCAAGAGCGGATGTCGCCGACCTGTGATGTTGTGGTGCTGCTGTCCGGCACCGGCAGTAACTTGCAAGCCCTGATCGACAACGCGCGGAGCGACGACAGTCCGTTCCGCATCGCTGCCGTGATCTCCAACCGCGCCGACGCCTATGGGCTGCAGCGCGCCCAGGAAGCGGGGATCCCGACCCGCTTCCTCGATCACACCACCTTCGAAGGCCGCGAGGCCTTCGATCAGGGGCTGATCGAGCTGATTGACACCTTCCAACCGAAACTGGTGGTCTTGGCCGGATTCATGCGCATCCTCAGCGCCGGATTCGTTCGTCACTACCAGGGCCGGCTGCTGAATATCCACCCCTCGCTGCTGCCCAAATACAAAGGGTTACACACTCACCAGCGGGCGCTGGAGGCCGGGGATACTGAACACGGCTGCAGTGTGCACTTCGTGACCGAGGAACTCGATGGCGGGCCACTGGTCGTACAGGCTGTGATCCCGGTAGAGTTGCACGACTCGCCGCAAAGCCTGGCGCAGCGAGTGCACATCCAGGAACACCGGATTTACCCCATGGCCGTACGCTGGTTTGCCGAAGGTCGACTGATGCTCGGCGATCAGGGTGCTTTACTGGATGGTCAATTACTGGCCGCCAGCGGCTATTTGATTCGAACCTAGGAGATTTTATGCGTCGCGCCCTGCTCTTCGCTTGCGCTCTGTTCGCCCTGCCGGTTGTGCAGGCGGCAGACCTTCACCCGTTCTCCGCCAGCTACACCGCCGACTGGAAGCAACTGCCCATGAGCGGCACGGCTGAACGCAGCCTGGAAAAAACCGCCAATGGTGCCTGGAAACTCAGCTTCAAGGCGTCGATGATGATCGCCAGCCTGAGCGAGGAAAGCACCCTGACCCTGGACAAGGACACCCTGGTGCCCCAGTCCTATCACTTCGAGCGTGGCGGTCTGGGCAAGGCCAAGAAAGCCGACCTGGATTTCGACTGGAACGCCAAGATGGTCACCGGCACCGACCGCGGGGATGCGGTCAAGCTGCCGCTGAACACCGGCATGGTGGACAAATCCACCTACCAGTTGGCCCTGCAGCACGATGTGGCCGCCGGCAAGAAGACCATGAGCTATCAAGTGGTCGACGGCGGTGAAGTCGACACCTACGACTTCCGCGTCCTGGGTTCGGAAAAAGTCGATACCAAGGCCGGCCAGATCGATGCCATCAAGGTCGAGCGCGTCCGCGATCCGACACAAAGCAAACGCATCACCGTCATGTGGTTCGCCAAGGACTGGGATTACCTGCTGGTACGCCTGCAACAGGTGGAAACCGACGGCAAGGAGTACAACATCATGCTCCTCAACGGCACCGTCAACGGCAAGACAGTCAAAGGCAGTTAAACCGCAGCACCCTGGAAGCCTCGCGAAAGCGGGGCTTTTTTTTGCCCGGAATCGACTCGCCAAGCCCGCCCAGAGGCCCTGGCGCAACGGGGCAAAGATGAAACTTTTGTCATGAAAGATCGGCCGCTGCGGCGAAATGTCACGGTTTTCGCGGGCTGCAGGATTGTCGCCAATCCTGCAAAGGTCTGTTGCAGATTCAGGCAATTTACTTAGCAAGCTAACAAAACATATAACAGAGGCCTGCACACGCCTTGCTGCAGATCAACCGAAATTGGAGCCAGCAGATGACTGTAAAAGTAACTGAACGCGACGATTCACATATGTCCCATGAAGGCGTAGCCGCGGGTGTCCGAATCTGGGATGTGCATCAACAAGACCTACTGGTGGGCATGTTCCACTCCGAGAGCGATGCCCACAGTTACAAGGCCGAACTGGAAAAACTCGAGCAGAACCGAGCGTCCCAGAGCTCCTGATTCAACCTCGACACAGAGGCGCCGGGATTCCACGCAAATCCCCCGCGCAAAAACCACCAACCCCGCCATGAGCGGGGTTGGTCGTTACAGGATGCTTACCACATCAGATCATCGGGGATCTGATAGGCCGCGTACGGATCGTCCTCGTCCGGCGCCTCGGTTGGCGTGTTCAGTTGCACGATACGTCGCGGGTCGCGCTCCTGGATCTTCAGCGCCGCCTCCCGCGGAATCACCTCATAGCCACCACCGTGGTGGACGATGGCCAGGGAACCGCTGCTCAGCTTGTTGCGCATCAGGGTGTTCACCGACAGGCGCTTGACCTTCTTGTCGTCAACGAAGTTGTAGTAGTCCTCGGTGTTCAGCTTGGGCAGACGCGAGACTTCGATCAGTTGCTTGATCTGCGCTGCACGGGCCTTCTGCTCGGCCTTCTCCTGCTGCTGACGGTTGAGCTCCTGGTCACGCTTGACCTTCTCGGCCATGGCTTCCTGGGCTGCGCGCTGCTGGGAATCATCAAGTTCGATCTGGCCTTTATGGGCCAGTCGCTGCTGCTTCTGCTTGTCTTTGCTGACCTGCTTGGCCTGCTTTTGGTTGACCAGCCCTGCTTTGAGCAACTGGTCGCGAAGGGAAAGGCTCATGGTGCTTACTCACTTAGGCAACGGCCTCAGCCGCAGCTGGGCAAATTCTTTTCCTGACGTTTGGCTTCACCCCACAGGGCATCCAAGTCTTCGAGGGTGCAATCTTCCACGGGACGACCGGTGTCGCGCAATGCCTGCTCGATAAATCGGAAGCGCCGATCGAACTTGGCATTGGCGCTACGCAGGGCGGTTTCCGGGTCGACCTTGAGATGCTTGGCCAGGTTGACCACGACAAACAGCAAGTCACCGATTTCATCGGTGATGGCCGCCGGGTCGTTGTCGGCCATGGCCTCCAGCACCTCGTCCAGTTCTTCACGCACCTTGTCCACCACCGGCAGGGCATCCGGCCAGTCGAAGCCGACCTGCGCCGCGCGCTTTTGCAACTTGGCCGCGCGGGACAGGGCCGGCAGGGCCACCGGCACATCATCGAGCAGGGACAACTGCTGCGGAGCGTCGGACTTCTCTGCGCGCTCCTCGGCCTTGATCTGCTCCCAGCGCTCCTTGACCTGCTCCTCATCGAGCCGCGGGATATCCAGCGGCGCGTACAGATCACCAGTAGGGAACACATGGGGATGCCGACGGATCAGCTTGCGGGTGATGCTGTCCACCACACCGTCGAATTCGAACCGCCCCTCCTCCCGGGCCAGCTGGCTGTAATACACCACCTGGAACAGCAGGTCGCCCAGCTCACCCTGCAAGTGGTCGAAGTCGCCGCGCTCGATGGCGTCGGCGACCTCGTAGGCCTCCTCAAGGGTATGGGGGACGATGCTGGCGTAGGTCTGCTTGATGTCCCACGGGCAACCGTATTGCGGGTCCCGCAGGCGCGCCATCAGGTGCAAAAGGTCTTCAAGGCTGTACATCAGTTCATCCATTTCATGCGGGCATCACGGGGTTCGATTGCGCCGGGTCTCGATGATGTTCGGCAGCTGGGATATGCGCCCCAGCAAACGTCCCAATGCGTCCAGGCCCGGAATCTCGATGGTCAGGGACATCAACGCGGTGTTGTCCTCCTTGTTCGAGCGGGTATTGACCGCCAGTACGTTGATCCGCTCGTTGAGCAGTACCTGGGACACGTCACGCAGCAGACCGGAACGGTCGTAGGCGCGGATGATGATGTCCACCGGATAGGTGAGCACCGGCACCGGCCCCCAGCTGACCTGAATGATCCGCTCCGGCTCGCGTCCGGCCAGTTGCAGCACCGAGGCACAGTCCTGGCGGTGAATGCTCACCCCGCGGCCCTGGGTGATGTAACCGACGATCGCATCCCCCGGCAGCGGCTGGCAGCAGCCGGCCATCTGGGTCATCAGGTTGCCCACGCCCTGGATCTGGATATCGCCGCGCTTGCCCGGCTTGTAGCCGGCGGCCTTGCGCGGGATCAGCTCCAGTTGCTCGTTGCCGCGCTCCGGCTCCACCAGTTGCTGGGCCAGGTTGACCAGTTGCGCCAGGCGCAGGTCGCCCGCGCCCAGGGCGGCAAACATGTCCTCGGCGGTCTTCATGTTGGCCTTGTCGGCCAGCTTGTCGAAGTCCACCTGGGGCAGGTCGAGACGGTTCAGTTCGCGTTCCAGCAGGGTCTTGCCGGCGGCGACGTTCTGATCGCGAGCCTGCAGCTTGAACCAGTGGACGATCTTCGCCCGCGCCCGGGACGTGGTGACGTAGCCCAGGTTCGGGTTCAGCCAGTCGCGGCTCGGCGTGCCGTGCTTGCTGGTGATGATCTCCACCTGTTCGCCGGTCTGCAGGCTGTAGTTGAGCGGCACGATGCGCCCGTTGATCTTCGCGCCCCGGCAGTTGTGACCGATCTCGGTGTGCACCCGGTAAGCGAAGTCCAGCGGCGTGGCCCCCTTGGGCAGGTCGATGGCGTGGCCGTCCGGGGTGAAGATGTACACCCGGTCCGGCTCGATATCCACCCGCAACTGTTCGGCCAGGCCACCGATGTCACCCAGTTCCTCGTGCCATTCCAGCACCTGACGCAGCCAGGAGATTTTTTCTTCGTAATGGTTGGAGCCGGACTTGACGTCGGTGCCCTTGTATTTCCAGTGGGCGCAAACCCCCAGCTCCGCTTCCTCGTGCATCGCATGGGTGCGGATCTGCACTTCCAGCACCTTGCCCTCGGGACCGATCACCGCGGTGTGCAGCGAGCGGTAGCCGTTTTCCTTGGGGTTGGCGATGTAGTCGTCGAACTCCTTGGGGATATGCCGCCACAAGGTGTGCACGATGCCCAGCGCGGTGTAGCAGTCGCGCATTTCCGGCACCAGTACCCGCACGGCGCGCACATCGTAGATCTGGCTGAACTCCAGGCCCTTGCGCTGCATTTTGCGCCAGATGGAATAGATGTGCTTGGCCCGCCCACTGATGTCGGCGTTGACCCCGGTGGCCTTCAGTTCGTTCTGCAGCTGGTTCATCACGTCGCTGATGAAGCGCTCGCGATCCAGGCGTCGCTCATGCAGGAGCTTGGCGATCTGCTTGTATTGCTCAGGCTCCAGGTAACGGAAGGACAGGTCCTCCAGCTCCCACTTGATATGGCCGATACCCAGGCGGTGAGCCAGGGGGGCGTAGATATCGAACACTTCCCGGGCAACCCGGTTGCGCTTCTCTTCGTCAGCGCCTTTCACCGCCCGAATGGCGCAAGTCCGCTCGGCCAGCTTGATCAGTGCCACGCGCACGTCATCGACCATGGCCACCAGCATCTTGCGCAGGTTTTCCACCTGGGCCTGAGTGCCGAGCACCAGGGATTGACGAGGGCTGAGACTGGCCGTGATGGCGGCCATGCGCAGTACGCCGTCGATCAGCTTGGCCACCACCGGACCAAAGCGCTGGCTGACCGCCGGCAACTGGATCTGGCCCTCGCGGACACCGCGGTACAGCACCGCGGCGACCAGGGAATCCTGATCCAGCTTGAGGTCGGCAAGGATCTCCGCAATCTCCAGGCCCGTGCTGAAACTCGACACGTCCTCGGCGCTCAGGCCCTTGGCGGCAATGTGTTTTAACTCTGCCTCGCGAGCGAACTCGCAGGCTTCTTTCAGGGCCTCACGGTCCAATGCCATATCGACGCTGACCGTATGATCGAGCCATGCCTCGAGATTGATACTGCCGTCGGTGTTGATCGGCTGGTGCGCTCTCACCTGTACCATCTTGCTTTACCTTCCCTACGACGCACATTCAATGCGTCAAATCGCTGATCCTCAACGCTCAGGGGCAGCTCGCGGGGCCAGCGAACCACACCTGAAGGATCAGTCGGATTAGACAAGCCATCCTAGCTCGCTTCGAATAACGCCATGGCCTCGACATGCGCCGTCTGAGGAAACATATCGAGGATCCCGGCACGTTTTAACTTGTAGCCCTGCTTGATCAATTCGACCGTGTCACGGGCCAGAGTTGCCGGATTGCATGACACGTAAACCAGCCGCTTGGCGCCCAGGCTCGCCAAGTGGCGAACCACCTCGAAAGCACCGTCACGGGGTGGGTCCAAGAGTACCGCAGAAAAGCCTTCATCAACCCACTCGGCAGCGCTCAGAGGCTGGGATAAATCGGCTTGAAAAAAGCGCGTGTTATGCAAATTGTTGCTAGCGGCGTTGTCAGCGGCACGCGCCACCATGGCCGCCACGCCTTCCACCGCCACCACTTCCCGCACCTGCCGGGCCAGCGGCAGGGCAAAGTTGCCCAGGCCGCAGAACAGATCCAGCACCCGCTCCTGAGGTTGCGGCGCCAGCCATTCCAGAGCCTGGGCCACCATCGCCTCGTTGACCCCGGCATTGACCTGGACGAAGTCCCCGGGTCGATACGCCAGGTGCAGATCCCAAGTCTCCAGGCGGTAGCCCAGCGACTGCAATGGATCAAAGGGTTGTGGCTCGCCTTCACCGTGCAGCCACAGTTGCGCCTGGTGGAAATCGCAGAAGTCCTTGAGGATCGAAAGGTCGCTTTCGGACAGTGGCGCCATGTGCCGCAACAGCAGGGCCAGGGCCGAACCGCTGAACAACTCGACATGCCCCAGCGCCTGGGGCTTGCTCAGGCGCCGCAACATGGCCGGCAAGCGGCTCATGATGGGTTGCAAGGCCAGTACCAGCACCGGGCAATCGTCGATGGCGACAATGTCCTGGCTGCCGGCGGCACGAAATCCCACTTCCAGCTGCTTGCCCTTGGCGTCCCAACGCACCGCCACCCGGGCGCGGCGTCGATAGCCGAACTCCGGACCGCTCAAGGGCGCTGCCCAAGCCTCGGGCTCGACCCCCGCAACCTTGGACAACTGCTCGGCGAGCATGCGCTGTTTCAGGGCAAGCTGTTCGGCGTGGGGCAGGTGCTGCACGCTGCAACCGCCGCAACGCCCGGCGTGGGCACAGGCTGCCGGGCGGCGCAGCTCACTGGCGTTGAAGATGCGCTCGGTACGGGCCTCCACCACCTTGCCATGACTGCCCAATACCCGTGCCTCGACTTCCTCACCGGCCAGGGCGCCGCTGACGAACCAGGTGCGCCCTTCGACAAAGGCGATGCCACGACCGTCGTTGGCCAGACGCTGGATGTTCAAGCGCTGCTTCTTGCCCACCGGAATCTGTGGGGCCCGACTGCCGCCCGCTGGCTGGAAGCGCAGGCCTCTCTCGTGCTTAGCCATCAGTTGGGCGCATCGAAGATGCCGGTCGACAGGTAACGATCGCCACGGTCACAGATGATCGCGACCATGACCGCGTTTTCCACTTCCCGGGACAGGCGCAGCATCGCTGCCACCGCACCACCGGAAGACACGCCGCAGAAGATGCCCTCTTCCCGGGCCAGGCGGCGGGTCACGTCTTCAGCTTCGCTCTGGGCCATGTCGACGATCCGGTCGACTCGACTGGCCTGATAGATCTTCGGCAGGTATTGCTCGGGCCAGCGGCGAATGCCGGGAATGGCCGAACCCTCCATGGGTTGCAGACCAATGATCTGCACCTCGGGGTTCTGCTCTTTCAAATAGCGCGAAGTGCCCATGATTGTGCCGGTGGTGCCCATCGAGCTGATGAAGTGGGTGATGCTGCCCTGGGTCTGGCGCCAGATTTCCGGACCGGTGCCGGTGTAGTGGGCCTCGGGATTGTCGCCGTTGGCGAACTGATCGAGCACCTTGCCACGGCCTTCGGCCTGCATGCGTTCGGCCAGGTCGCGGGCGCCTTCCATGCCCTCTTCCTGGCTGACCAGAATCAACTCGGCGCCATAGGCGGTCATCGCCGCCTTGCGCTCGGCGCTGGAGTTGTCGGGCATGATCAGGATCATCTTGTAGCCCTTGATCGCCGCAGCCATGGCCAGGGCGATGCCGGTATTACCGGAGGTCGCTTCGATCAGGGTATCGCCGGCCTGGATCTGCCCGCGCAGTTCGGCGCGCGTGATCATCGACAGTGCCGGACGGTCCTTGACCGAGCCCGCCGGGTTATTGCCCTCAAGCTTGAGCAGCAAGGTATTGCTGGTGGCGCCAGGCAGGCGCTGCAAACGAACCAGCGGGGTGTTGCCGACGCAATCGGCGATGGTGGGGTACTGCAAGGTCATGGCGTATTCGCAATCCAGACTGCGGGGGCGCCTATCATACCGGCAAACGTCCAAGCGCCATATCACGCAAAGTGCGGGACTTATGGCTTATTGATCTAAGGCCGGCCAGGGCCCGCGCTCAGGCTCCCGGCAAGCGCAGATGCAGACGCAAGCCACGCTCCCGGTTCTGCGCCCACAACTGCCCGCCCTGGCGCACCACCGCATTGCGCGCGATGCTCAGGCCCAGGCCGAAGCCGCCATCCCCCGGCCGCGATCCATCCAGACGGATGAACGGCGCGAAGATCCGCTCCAGATCCTCTTCGGCCACGCCAGGCCCCTGGTCGTCCAGCCACAGGTGCCAATACTCGCCATCCCGTTGTCCGGCCAGGGTAATTCGCGCGCCGGCCGGGGAATGACGGATGGCATTGCGCAGGATGTTTTCCAGGGCCTGGGCCAGGGTATTGAGATGGCCGCGCACCCAGCAATCGGCGTCCAGTTCACAGCACAACTGCGCCGCCGACCAGCCGCTTTCGAAGCAGGCGTTCTCGCTGAGCATCTCCCACAGTGCCTGGACCTGGATCTGCTCCGCAGGCAATGGCCCGCGTTCAGTATCCAGCCAGGCCAGTTGCAGGCTGTCTTCCACCAGGCGCTGCATGCCATCGACCTCCCGGGCCAGGCGCTCGCGCAGCGCCCCCAGGTTCTGCTCGCTGTCACAAGCCACCCGCAGGCGACTCAGGGGCGTGCGCAACTCGTGGGACAGATCGCGCAGCAATTGCTGCTGCACTGCCACGGTGCTCTGCAAGCGTTCGGACATCTGATCGAAGGCCCGCCCCAGCTCTCCCAACTCATCCTTGCGCTCAGTAGTCTCGCTGGACAGACGCACATTCAGCTGCCCGGCCCGCCAGGCGTTGGCCTGCTCGCGCAGCTGGTTGAGCGGTACCACCAGCAAACGGTACAGGCCGACACACAGCAAAAGCGTGAACAGGCCGGGGATCACACCATTGGTGATCACCTGCCAGAACACCCGATAGCGCCCGGGCATGAAGCGCTGTGGCAACTCGATCACCAGGCTGCCCAGAGAGGGATCTTTGGGGAATGGGATTTTCAGCCAAGGCAGACCACGGCCATGTCGGCTCACCGGCCAGTGCGCACCGCGCAGAGAGGTCAGGCGCTGGGCCTCGGCCGCGGTCAGAGACTGACTGCTCAGCGATTGCAGGTCGCTGCCGATGACGCCGACCCAGGTCTGCTCACGACCGGCCATTTGCGCAAGCCAGGCATCGACACCGGCACTCTGGCCGCTGTTCCAGGCTTGCTCGGCCTCAACGGCGTAATGCTCCAAGGTGGCCCGGGCGTCATCGGACAGGTACAGGTTCCTCTGCTCCACATAGCGCCCCCAGGACCAGCTCAGCCAGATCATCAGCAGACAGAAAGCCAGCAGCAGGCAGGCCAGTTTCCAGAACAGCGAATGCCGGCCGGGCAGTTCAGGCCAGCTCATCGGCGGCACTCAAGACGTAGCCCTTGCCCCACACGGTGCGCAACTCCCGCTCGCTGTAGCCCAGTGTCTTGAGCTTGCGGCGAATCTGGCTGACGTGCATGTCCAGGCTGCGGTCATGGGCCGCATAGCCGCGCTGCAGGACATGCTGGTAAAGGAAGGCCTTGCTCAGCACCTCATCGACGTTGCGATGCAGGGTTTCCAGCAGGCGATATTCGCTGCGGGTCAACCCGGCCCACTGCCCGGCAAACAGCACATCGCACAGCTCGTCGTCGAAACTCAGGCTCTGCACATTGCTGCTCGGCAGCGGCAACATCGGCCGCCGGTCCAGGGCCACCCGGCGCAGGATCGCCTCGATGCGCACCTGCAACTCGGCCAGGCTGAAGGGCTTGGGCAAATAGTCATCGGCGCCGAGGCGAAAACCGCTGATGCGATCGGCCTCCGCCCCCAGGGCCGACATCAACAGCACCGGCGTGGAATGACTCTGGCGCAAGCGGGTCAGCAGGGTAAGCCCATCCATGCCAGGCAGCAGGATGTCCATCAGCACCACATCGAAGCTCTGGCTGCGGGCGATCCCCAAGCCTTCCTGGCCGTTGCGGCACCAAGTCACGGCGAAGCCGCAGCGCCCCAGTTGCTCGTGCACATAGGCGCCAAGCACCGGGTCATCTTCAATGCTCAGGATACGGGGAGGCTCAACAGCTTCGGGAGTCATTAGCTTCTGCAAGTCATTCTCAGTTGGGCGATTATTCAAGATTGCCCGGAGCACGGCAACCAATGCCTTGGTCGCAACCTGGCCGCAGGCATTCCAGCCGCGACCGCCAGTGCGCAATTTGCCAAGATCAGCCTTCGGCAAATCGTTACACTGCGCGGGTGGCGCATCACGGACGTGCCCGTAGACCTTTCAAAACCGCGTGGAAGCAGGAGAGTGGCGTGCTCAAGAAACTGGGAATCAAAGGCCGCGTACTGTTGCTGACCTTGTTGCCCACCAGCCTCATGGCCCTGGTGCTGGGCGGTTATTTCACCTGGATGCAGCTCTCGGAACTGCAGGCCCAGCTCCTGCAGCGCGGCGAAATGATTGCCGAACAACTGGCCTCGCTGGTGGCTCCGGCGATGGGCAACCATAACGCGCAGATGCTCGAACGCATCGCCACCCAGGCCCTGGAACAACAGGACGTGCGCGCGGTGTCGTTCCTGGCCCCGGATCGCACGCTGGTGGCCCATGCGGGACCGAGCATGCTCAACCCGCCACTCAGCGGCAACGGCACGCAGCTGATGCAACGCAGCGGCAATGACGCGACCCGCTACCAACTGCCGGTCTTCGGCCACCATCGCAACCTCGCCGGCGACCTGATCCCCGATGAGTCCGACCGCCTGCTGGGCTGGGTGGAACTGAAGCTGTCCCACAGCGGCATGCTGCTGCGCGGCTACCGCAGCCTGTTCGCCAGCCTGCTGTTGATTGCCGCCGGCCTGGCCGGTACTGCCCTGCTGGCGGTGCGCATGGGCCGCACCATCAACAACCCGCTGACCCAGATCAAGCAGGCGGTGGCGCAACTCAAGGACGGCAACCTGGAAACCCGCCTGCCACCCTTGGGCAGCCACGAGCTGGATGAACTGGCCTCCGGCATCAATCGCATGGCCAGCACCCTGCAGAACGCCCAGGAAGAACTGCAGCACAGCATCGACCAGGCCACCGAAGACGTGCGCCAGAACCTGGAAACCATCGAGATCCAGAACATCGAACTGGATCTGGCGCGCAAGGAAGCCCTGGAAGCCAGCCGGATCAAGTCGGAGTTCCTGGCCAACATGAGCCATGAAATCCGTACACCCCTCAACGGCATTCTCGGCTTCACCCACCTGCTGCAGAAAAGCGAGCTGACGCCGCGCCAGCTGGATTACCTGGGCACCATCGAAAAATCCGCCGACAGCTTGCTGGGGATCATCAACGAGATCCTCGACTTCTCGAAAATCGAAGCCGGCAAGCTGGTGCTCGACAGCATCCCGTTCAACCTGCGGGACTTGCTGCAGGACACCCTGACCATCCTCGCCCCGGCCGCCCACGCCAAGCAGCTGGAACTGGTGAGCCTGGTCTACCGCGACACGCCGCTGTCGCTGGTCGGTGACCCGCTGCGACTCAAGCAGATCCTCACCAACCTGGTGAGCAACGCCATCAAGTTCACCCGTGAAGGCACCATCGTCGCCCGGGCCATGCTGGAAGAAGAGCACGAAGACAGCGTGCAGCTGCGCATCAGCATCCAGGACACCGGCATCGGCCTGTCGAACCAGGATGTACGCGCCCTGTTCCAGGCCTTCAGCCAGGCCGACAACTCGCTGTCGCGCCAACCCGGCGGCACTGGCCTGGGGCTGGTGATCTCCAAGCGCCTGATCGAACAGATGGGCGGCGAGATCGGGGTCGACAGTACCCCGGGTGAGGGCTCGGAGTTCTGGATCAGCCTCAACCTGCCCAAGACCCGCGACGACGCCGAGGACCTGCCCGGCCCGCCGCTGCTGGGACGACGGGTGGCGGTCCTGGAAAATCACGAACTGGCCCGCCAGGCCCTGCAGCACCAGTTGGAAGACTGCGGCCTGGAGGTGACCCCGTTCAATACCCTGGAAGCCCTGACCAACGGCATTACCGGGGTGCACCAGAGCGATCAGGCGATTGACCTGGCGGTACTGGGCATCACCAGCAACGACATGTCTCCCGAGCGCCTGAGCCAGCATATCTGGGACCTGGAGCATCTGGGCTGCAAGGTCCTGGTGCTGTGCCCGACCACCGAACAGACGCTGTTCCACCTCTCGGTGCCCAATCCCCACAGCCAGTTGCAGGCCAAGCCGGCCTGCACCCGCAAACTGCGCCGGGCCCTGTCCGATCTGGTCACCCCGCGCCGGCCCCGCAGCGAGCCGGAGGAAACCCTCTCCAGCCGCGCGCCACGGGTGCTGTGTGTCGATGACAACCCGGCCAACCTGCTGCTGATCCAGACCTTGCTGGAAGACATGGGCGCCAAGGTGCTGGCGGTGGACAACGGGTACGCCGCGCTGAACGCGATCCAGAACGAGCCTTTCGATCTGGTGATGATGGACGTGCAGATGCCCGGCATGGACGGTCGACAAAGTACCGAGGCGATCCGCCAATGGGAAAGCGAGCGCCATGGGACGCCGCTGCCGATCGTCGCCCTGACCGCCCACGCCATGGCCAACGAAAAGCGCGCCCTGCTGCAAAGCGGCATGGACGACTACCTGACCAAGCCCATCAGCGAACGGCAACTGGCCCAGGTGGTGCTGAAATGGACCGGCCTGGCGCTGCGCAACCAGGGCCCGGAACGGGCCAGCGAGCGCGCTGAAGTGAGCCTGGAACTGCAAGTGCTGGATCAGGACGAAGGCCTGCGCCTGGCCGCCGGCAAGGCCGATCTGGCAGCGGACATGCTGGCCATGTTGCTGGCATCCCTGGAAGCCGATCGCGAGGCGATCAAAGCCGCCCGGGCGGCCAACGACCACAGTGCCTTGATCGAGCGAGTGCACCGCCTGCACGGCGCCACTCGTTATTGCGGAGTACCGCAGTTGCGTGCCGCCTGCCAACGCAGCGAAACCCTGCTCAAACAGGAGGACGCCAAGGCCTTTGCCGCCCTTGACGAGCTGGACCACGCAATCGGTCGCCTGGCCGCCGAAGCGCGGATCAACGCCTGACCCAGGGCAAGACCCGAACAGTGCCCGGCAGGCATGCTGGGCGCCCCGAACAAGGATGCAAGCATGCGCACGATTCTATTCAGCAGTCAGAACTACGACCGTGAGAGTTTTCTCGGCGCCAGCCTGCCGGCGGGTATCGAACTGCAGTTCCAGGCAGCCCGCCTGAGCCTGGACACCGTGGCCCTGGCCGAACGCCATGAAGTGGTCTGCGCCTTCATCAACGACGACCTGAGCGCCCCGGTACTGGAACAACTGGCCGCCGGCGGCACCCGCCTGATCGCCCTGCGCTCGGCCGGCTACAACCACGTCGACCTGCCTGCGGCGCAGCGCCTGGGCCTGGAGGTGGTGCGGGTCCCGGCCTATTCCCCGCATGCAGTGGCCGAGCATGCGGTGGCGCTGATCCTGGCGCTGAACCGGCGCCTGCATCGCGCCTACAACCGCACCCGCGAGGGCGACTTCACCCTGCACGGCCTGACCGGCTTCGACCTGGTGGGCAAGACCGTGGGCATTGTCGGCACCGGGCAGATCGGCGCCACCTTCGCCCGGATCATGGCCGGTTTTGGTTGCCAGCTGCTGGCTTACGACCCCTTCCCCAATCCGGCCGTCGAAGCCCTCGGCGCCCGTTATCTGGAGCTGCCGCAACTGCTGGCCCAGGCGCAGATCATCAGCCTGCATTGCCCGCTCAATGACCACAGTCGCTACCTGATCAACCAGGAAACGCTGGCCCACATGCAGCCTGGGGCAATGCTGATCAATACCGGGCGCGGCGGCCTGGTGGATACCCCGGCGCTGATCGACGCCCTGAAAAGCGGCCAACTGGGCTACCTGGGGCTGGATGTCTACGAAGAGGAGGCGCAACTGTTCTTCGAGGACCGCTCCGACCTGCCCCTGCAGGACGACGTGCTGGCCCGGCTGCTGACCTTCCCCAACGTGATTGTGACTGCGCACCAGGCCTTCCTGACCCACGAAGCCCTGGCCGCCATCGCCGAAACCACCTTGCACAACATCGCCAGCTGGGCCGCAGGGCAAGCGCAGAATCAGGTCTTGGGGTGACATCGGCGCGGGCTGATCGAAGGTCGCCTGCCCGCAACCTGCGGCGCAGGGGCCCGTGCTAGCATACGCGGCAGATTTGGAGGACCCATGGTCGAACACGATTTCCGCTACAACCTGATGAACCCGCAACACACCCTGATCGAATGCCGCGCACTGGTGCCGGGCCGCTATCAAGTCACCGGCAACGGTGGCTCCATCCGCACCGACGACGTGCTGCTGGTCACCCTCAAAGGCAGCAAGGACCTGTCCATGCGCCTGACGGTGGAAACTGTGCGCCACCTGATCAATCCCGTCGGCCAATGGGTCGCCGTGGCCCGCGGCCCGGTATTCGGCGAACTGGCGATTCACCAGTGGCAGGTCAACTGCGACAGCTGCGCCGCCACCCTCGACTTCGAATTCGCGGTGGATGCCAAGCTGGGCAACAAGGCCCAGAAGCCCGCCGCCAGCGCGCGGATCGCCGAGCTTGGCTGGCGCAGCGAAGGTGAGCAGCACCGCTGCCCGAAATGCCAGCAGGCCGGCCAATGAAACGCCTGATGCTGACTGCGGCGCTGGGGGCCGGCCTGTTGGGCTGTGCCGCCGAGCCGCTGAAGCTGCAACAGGACCGCAGCTATGTTCTGGAATGGATCGGTGAGCGTCCGCTGATCGATTACAGCCACCTGACCATCACCCTGGGCGAGGATGGCCGCGCCTATGGCAATGGCGGCTGCAACCATTGGTTCGCGCCTTACACCCTGGACGGCGAGAAGCTCAGCTTCGGCAAGGTCGGCAGCACGCGCAAACTCTGTGCCCCGGCCTTGATGGAGCAGGAACGCCGCTTTCTACAGGCCCTGGAAAGCATCGAACGCTGGGATGTGTCGCCGATCGAGCAAGTGCGTTTCTGGCCTGCCGAAGGCAAGCCGTTGCGCTGGTGGCAGGAAGAAGGCTGATGTTCCTGTAGCCGCTCCCCAAGGAACAACATCCGGGGGCCTGAATCTCCAGCGAGCTTCAGGCCCCTGCATTCCTTCAGGACCTTCGCAGCCGGCGACAGCCGCTACAGTCCAGGCACCATCAATGCCCGCGCAGGGCCTGCAACTTGGCCAGCACGCCCGCGGCCGTCTGCTCCCCCATCATCTGCTCACGCACCTTGCCCTTGTCGTCGATGATGTAGGTCACCGGCAGCGCCTCGCTGCGTGGCAGTTCGAAGAGTTCCGCCGGGTTCTGCGCCAGCACGGTGAACTTGATCCCCAGCTTCTCGCTGGCGCTCTTGAGTTCTTCACCCTGCACATTGTCGAAATTGACCCCCAGCACGGTGGCCGACTGGCCCTTGAGCTGCTCGTTCAGGGCATTCAACTCGGGGATCTCGGTACGGCAAGGGCCGCACCACTCCGCCCAGTAGTTGAGCACCAGCCACTGCTTGTCGATACGCTCGGCGGCGACTTTGTGGCCATATTGGTCGACCCCGTAGTCATTGCCACAGCCGCCCAGCAGCAGGGTTGTGATGATCGCCAATGCCGCCGCCAATTGCCTTGCCATGCGCTGTTTCCTGTATTGAAAGATGCCTTGAATAACGCTGCCGACCTCGGGTCGCTGCGACCTATCGACTCCCAAGGTTCAGGAGAGCCCGTCGCGCGGGTAGAATAGCCGCCACCTTACGCAAGATGCGACCCGCACATGACCGATCTGACGCTTTATCACAACCCGCGCTGCTCGAAATCCCGCGGTGCGCTGGAACTCCTGGAACAACGCGGCCTAGCCCCGACCGTGGTCCGCTACCTGGAAACCCCACTGGATGCCGCCCAATTGCAACGTCTTCTGGGCAAGCTCGGCATCAGCGCGCGCCAACTGCTGCGCACCGGCGAGGAGGAGTACACAGCGCTCAACCTGGCCGACAGCAGCCTCAGCGAAGAGCAATTGATTGCCGCCATCGCCGGGCACCCGAAACTCATGGAACGGCCGATTCTCGAAACCGCCGACAAGGCCATCATCGGTCGCCCACCGGAAAATGTGCTGGAGATTCTGCCTTGAGCGCGCCGTACATCCTGGTCCTCTATTACAGCCGCAACGGTTCGACCAACGAAATGGCCCGGCAGATCGCCCGCGGTGTCGAACAGGCCGGCATGGAAGCCCGCCTGCGCACCGTCCCGGGAGTTTCCACCGAATGCGAAGCCGTGGCGCCGAGCATCCCCGACAGTGGCGCCTTGTACGCCAGCCTCGACGACCTGAAGCACTGCTCGGGCCTGGCCCTGGGCAGCCCGACCCGCTTCGGCAACATGGCGGCGCCCTTGAAGTACTTTCTCGACGGCACCAGCAACCTCTGGCTGACCGGCGCCCTGGTGGGCAAGCCCGCCGGCGTGTTTACCTCCACCGCCAGCCTGCACGGCGGCCAGGAAGCCACCCTGCTGTCGATGATGTTGCCGCTGCTGCATCACGGCATGCTGATCACCGGCCTGCCCTACAGCGAGTCGGCCTTGCTGGAAACCCGCGGCGGCGGCACCCCTTACGGGGCCAGCCATCATGCTGGGGCTGACGGCAAGAGCCCGCTGGACGAGCATGAAATCGCCCTGTGCCGGGCCCTGGGCCTGCGCCTGGCAAAAACCGCCCTGCAGTTGGAGAACGGCCGTGGCTAAGAAGCCGAAGATCCTGCCGCCGGTGCAATGGCTGGAACCCCGGGTGCGCCTGGCCCGGATCATCAGCCTGATTTGTTTCTTCGGCCTGGTGGGCCTGCTGTGCGGGTATTACCTGCTGGTGGCCGACCTGCACGGTGCCCGGCCCTGGGTGATCCTGCTGATCGAGTTGGTGCCCCTGCTGCTGATGGCGCCCGGCATGCTCAGTGGCAGCGCCCGGGGACACGCGTGGATGTGCTTCGTGGTCAACCTGTACTTCATCAAGGGCGCTCTGGCGGCCTATGATCCGAATCGCCAACTGTTCGGCCTGCTGGAAATGTTCGCCAGCCTGGCGGTGTTCACCTCGGCGCTGCTCTACGTGCGCTGGCGCTTCCAGCTCAACCGCCGGCTCGCCGGCGAAGGCGCTACCGCGGCTTGAACCTGGCGCAAGTTCCCCGGTTCAGGGGAACTTGCAGCGCCACCCAAGACCCCAACCCTGTTCAACCGACTCTCCGACCGCCCCTCCAGGAGCAGGCATGCACGATTACAAATGGCTGAATGAATACTGTCTCAACCGCTTCGGTTCCGCCGCGGCCCTGGAAGCCCAATTGCCAACCCCGGCAAGCAACGAGTATCTGCGTGCCTTGAGCGCTGATCGCTACCTGTCGACACTGGCCTTGCGGGTGTTTCGCGCGGGGCTGAAACACAGCCTGGTGGACGCCAAATGGCCAGCATTCGAACAGGTGTTCTTCGGCTTCGATCCGGACAAGGTGGTGCTCATGGGCGCCGAACATCTGGAGCGGCTGATGCAGGACACGCGAATCATTCGTCACCTGGGCAAGCTCAAGAGCGTGCCGCGCAACGCGCAGATGATCCTCGACGTGGAAAAGCAGCACGGCAGTTTCGGCGCCTTCATCGCTGACTGGCCGGTACAGGACATCACCGGGCTCTGGCAGTACCTGGCCAAGCACGGCAACCAGATGGGCGGCCTGTCGGCGCCACGCTTCCTGCGCATGGTGGGCAAGGACACCTTCATCCCCACCTGGGACGTAGTGGCCGCCCTCAATGCCCAGAACATCATCGACAAGGTGCCCAGTAGCAAACGTGACCAGGCCCTGGTGCAAGCGGTGTTCAACCAGTGGCAGGAGGAAAGTGGTCGCCCCCTGTGCCAGCTGTCGGCGATGCTGGCCTACACCGTCAATCACTGATCCCCCCTCCCTATTGACTGCTTCAGCCACGGACAGTGGTTGGAAGCAGTCTTGCATCGCCCCTGTCCCTCCTTTGGCTGACAGAACGCTGAACTGATTCGCAGTTTTTCAACGCCGTTCTTTTTCTCAGGCTAAAGTTTCACCGGCTTGTCATAGACACCTGAAACAGCAGCGTTAAATGACCGCGACGCACAGGTTCCCTGCGCCCGTCGGTTAGCGAGTAATAACGTTTTTTTCAAGCCTACAGGCTGAACAATTAATGTCTGGCCTTAAACAGGCACGCGCCGCGCCATTCGTTTTTTTCACATCGCTTTCACCAATCCGACACCTGGACTCCCTTAAGTTGGAGGCCAGTGACTACGCTGGTGCCGGTGCGCATGTCGGTCTGCTGCAGAACACTAGTTCCAACCCGAATTAAAAGTATTTCTCAAAAATAGATTCAGGTAAGCGACGTGCACAACATCAAACAAACCAGACCCCGGGCTGAAACCGCCCGCATTCGACGCTCCGGAAAGATCATCATCAGCGCGGTCACTATTACCCTGATCGCCCTGATAAGCGGTTTTGTACTCTGGCCGGCGACTCCTCTGGATCTCGCTGACGATCATCAGATGCAACACAGCGGAATCTATCAACAGTGGAAGGCTGGAGAAGTCATCGCCCTGGTGCGCCACGCCGAGCGCTGTGACCGATCGGCCAACCCCTGCCTGGGCCCGGCAGATGGCATCACCCGATTGGGCAGTGCTACCGCGACCGACCTGGGCAAGGCCTACCGGACCATCGGCATGGACCGTACCGATGTCATCAGCAGCCCCATGACCCGCACCCTGCAAACCGCACAGGCCATGTTCAATCAGGCCACCAGCACTCAGGATTGGTTGTTGAACTGCGCCGACAACTTCGAGAACGATATAAAGGCCCACAAGCTTCAGGGACGCAACCTGATCCTGGTCACCCACAGCGGCTGCATCAGCGATCTGGAGAGCCGCCTGGGCTTCGCCCATGCCCTGGCCACCGAGTACACCAGTTCCTTGTTCCTGACGCTCGGTACAAACGGAAAACTGCAAATACTGGGAATACTGAACGCCAAGAGCTGGCCACAAGTACTTAAAGAAGCGCCGAACAATTTGTAACTTTTTTTGACAACAACACAACAGACTTCATTCAGCGAATCGGCAGACTAACGACCCATATTTAATTGACTTTATTGCAACTTGCACTATTAGAAAGCAGTGCCTTTTACATAAAAACCGCTATAAAAATGCAGCTATTAAAAGCCGGGCAGAACTCACGGAGTTTCACGGGATTTGCAGATGCCTTCATCGCTGACCCTCAACCTGCCCCGGCAACACAACTTGCACGTTGAAATCCGTACCTGACTTCGAGGACAGAAATGCACCGCACTTTACCCACCCGGCTTATGGAACGAGCGCCACACCTTCAGGCAACACTGTGCGTGGGAGTAGCAACGGCATGATCAAGCGTTGGGCGTTGCCATTTCTGCTGTTGGCCTTCAGCCTGTTCTACCTGCTGCCACTGGCCAGCCATGGCCTGTGGATTCCCGATGAAACCCGCTACGCGCAAATCAGCCAGGAAATGCTCCTCAGCGGCGACTGGGTCGCGCCGCACTTCATGGGTATCCGCTACTTCGAAAAGCCCATTGCCGGTTACTGGATGATCGCCATCGGCCAGGCGGTGTTCGGCGACAACCTGTTCGGGGTGCGCATCGCCTCGGCCCTGAGTACCGGTTTGAGCGTGCTGCTGGCTTATCTCATCACTCGCCGGATGTGGAACGATCCACGCAAGAGCTTCGCGGCGGCGCTGCTGTACATGAGCTTCGGCCTGATTGCCGGGCAAGCCGGATACTCCAACCTCGACCCGCAATTCACCCTGTGGGTCAACTTGAGTCTGGTGGCCCTGTGGTTCGCCCTGGACAGCCAGACCACACGCGCTCGCCTCCTGGCCTGGGCGGTGCTCGGCGCGGCTTGCGGCATGGGCTTCATGACCAAGGGCTTCCTGGCGTGGCTGCTGCCGGTACTGATTGCCCTGCCCTATATGCTTTGGCAACGTCGCCTGGGCGAACTGCTGCGCTACGGGCTGGTAGCGGTCCTGGTGGCCATCGGCATCAGCTTGCCCTGGGTGCTCAGCGTTCACGCCCACGAACCGGACTTCTGGCGCTTTTTCTTCTGGCATGAGCATATTCGGCGCTTTGCCGCCGAAAACGCCCAACACACCCGTCCCTGGTGGTTCTACCTGCCCCTGCTGGTCGTCTCCTGCCTGCCCTGGGCATTGCTGCTGCCCGGCACACTGATGCAGGCCTGGAAGGACAAACGCCAGGCCAACAGCGGTTTTCTGCTGTTGTGGTTGCTGCTGCCGCTGGTGTTTTTCAGCCTGAGCCGGGGCAAGCTGCCGACCTACATCATGCCGTGCCTGCTGCCGTTGGCGGTGCTCATGGGTCATGCACTGATCGACCGCATCAGCAACCGCCAGGGTCGAGCCATTCGCCTCAACAGCCTGCTCAATCTGCTGATCGGCGTGGGGGCACTGGTGGCGTTGCTGGTGATCCAGCTCACCCGGCCAGTTTATGGCCACAACGAAATGCTCAGCCTGTCCCTGGTGTTCATCATGCTGATGGGCTGGATCATCGCCAACCTGCTGCCGGCCTCCAGGCCGCTGCAATACTGGCCCGCCCCGGCACTGGGCATCTGGCTGCTGGTGGCGCTGCTGCCCGCCGGCATGCCCGGACTGATCGTGCACAACGAGATGCCCGACCAGTTCATCAAGGAACATCTGCAAGAGCTCAAGCAGACCAAGACCCTGCTCAGCAATGACCTGGGTGCGGCCTCGGCCCTGGCCTGGCGCCTGCAACGTCCGCAGGTGTCGCTGTACAACACCGAGGGCGAACTGAAATACGGCCTGGCTTATCCAGACTCGGAGCAACGCAAGGTGAGCATGGCCGACGTCGGACAATGGATGACCGAGGCTCGCAAGCAGGGCTCCGTGGGCGTGGTCATGCGCGTCAAGAACGTGGTGGAGAACGAGGAAATCGCACTGCTGCCTCCGGGGGGCAAGCGCTATGAAGAGGGCAACCTGCTGATCCTGATCGTGCCGCAGAGCCAACCGTAACCGGCCCCGTAAGCCAGCCAGCGTCAGTGTCGAGCCGTTCGGCACTGACGTTTTTCTAACTGTCCGGCCCTCTGGGCCCGTGCAGTCTTTTCGAGTCACTCCATGGAAACCCGTCTATGAATCTCGATCACAGCGAGCGCAAGGCCCTGATCCTGCTCCTGAGCGTATCGGCGCTGATCCTGTTGCTGGGCCTGGGCTCCCGCGAGTTGTGGGGCCCGGAAACCCGCTGGGCCAACATTGCGTTGCAGATGCTGCAGAGCGGCAATTACTTCGACCCGTACCTCAAAGGCATGCCTTATTACGACAAGCCCCTGCCGTCCTACTGGCTGATCACCGCCAGTGCCTGGTTGATGGGCGGACTGGATCACTGGTCCTTGCGCCTGTCGTCGGTACTCGCCGCCTGGCTGAGCATCTGGCTGGTGTACCTGATCGGTGAGCGAGTGCTCCACAAAGGCACCGGCCTGATCGCCGGCTGGATGCTGGCCACCACCTTCTACTTCGCGTTCTGGGCGCGGGTGGCCACCGCCGACATTCTCACGGTATGCGGGGTCCTGGCTTCCGTCTGGTGGTACTGGCGAGATCCGGACGACACCCGCCTGAGCCGTTACACGGTGTTCTTCCTGCTGCTGGCGGCCACATCGCTGCTCAAAGGGCTGATCGGCTTCGTCTTGCCGGGACTGGTCCTGCTGCCTCACCTGCTCAGCCAGGGCCGCTGGAAACGCCACCTGAATCTGCGCCTGTGCCTGGCCCTGGTGGTGGCCGGCCTGCTGTACATGGTGCCGTTCCTGCTCTCGCACCTGTACGGCACACCGACCTACAGCCAAAGCGGCCTGGACCTGGTGTTTCGGGAAAACGTGGTGCGTTTTTTCGACCCTTTCGACCATCAGGGGCCGATCTATACCTACCTGATCTACCTGCCGGCCTATACCTTGCCCTGGGTTCCCTGCTGGCTGCTCGGCCTGTGGGTTGCCGTGCGCCACTGGCGCCAGTTGCAACCCAACGAGCGCTGGCTGGTCTGGGCCCTGGGCCTGCTGTTCCTGTTCTTCACCGCCAGCGGCAGCCGACGCAGCTATTACGTCTTGCCGCTGGTGCCCTTCGCCCAACTATTGGGGGCCTGGTGGCTGAACCGGCACCTGCAGCGAAAACGCGCCAGCGGCAAACCTGCCGATCGGCGCTGGACCCTGGGCTTTGCCAGCGCGGCAGTGATTCTGCTGTTGGTCCTGGGCGTCGCTTATCCCTGGAGCAATGGCGGTGGCGGAGTGATGCAGTTCGGCGCCCAGGTGAAAACCGAGGCCAGCCGGATCGCGCCCTGGAATCAATGGCGCATGGTGCTGGTGGAAGTGGACAACAAATTGCCGATGTACCTGCAGAACCAGGGAGATGCCTTCTACTACGTGCCGCAAACCGCGGATTTTCCTCGAACCGGCACTAGCGCCGACTTCATGGCCTGGCTGGACCAGACCAGCGGCCAGCACTGGGATCCTCAGCGCACCCTGATATTCGTGCAGCAGGACAAGGATCGACCCTTGATGCTGGAATACCTGGGCAACGACCATCAGCTGATCCGCACCCTGCCCACCAACGGTGAGCGCCTGGCGAAGAAATCCGCAGAGGGCAGCATCGCCTTTGTGCCGCGGGTGCCAGGCGCCTGAAGCCAGGGCCACGGCGTCCCGTGACTGGGGACGCCGCGACCCTGGCTCAGCGATTGCGGATCAGAGGTTCACCACATTGACGAAACGAGGCGTGGCGTTGTCATCGATGCGCAGGTTGGTGAAGTCGAACAGGTTGCGATCCGCCAGTTGCGACGGAATCACGTTCTGCAGACCGCGGAAGATGCTCTCGGTACGCCCTGGGCTCTTGCGCTCCCACTCCTGAAGCATCTCCTTGACCACCTGGCGCTGCAGGTTCTCCTGGGAGCCGCAGAGGTTGCAGGGAATGATCGGGAACTGCTTGAGGTCGGAATAGGCCTGGATGTCTTTCTCGCTGCAGTAGGCCAGCGGACGAATCACCACGTTGCGCCCGTCGTCGGCCAGCAGCTTGGGCGGCATGGCCTTGAGCGAACCGTTGTAGAACATGTTGAGGAAGAACGTCTCGACGATGTCGTCACGGTGGTGACCCAGGGCCATCTTGGTGGCACCGATCTGGTCGGCGAAGGTGTACAGGGTGCCGCGACGCAGACGCGAGCACAGCGAGCAGGTGGTCTTGCCTTCAGGGATCAGTTCCTTGACCACCGAGTAGGTGTCCTTCTCGACGATGTGGTACTCGATCCCCAATTCCTTGAGGTAGGCCGGCAGCACGTGCTCGGGAAAGCCGGGCTGCTTCTGGTCCATGTTCACCGCGACGATCTCGAACTTGATCGGCGCCACCTTCTGCAGGTGCAGCAGCACGTCGAGCATGGTGTAGCTGTCCTTGCCGCCGGACAGGCAGACCATGACCTTGTCGCCCTCTTCGATCATGTTGAAATCGGCGACCGCTTCGCCCGCCTGTCGGCGAAGGCGTTTCTGCAGTTTGTTCTGGTTGACCGTAAGAGTGCCCATGGCGCTTGGAATCCGCGAGGTGTGTGACGAAAAGCCGAGCATTTTAAGCAAAACCCCGGCCCCGTGAAAGCGCCGCAAGATGCCATCCGGCCAGACGGGGGCAACAGACACGACCGCGATTAGCCCAATGGTTTACAGCGCAATTTGCTCTAAAACGGCGCACATCCGAGGAAAACTCCTTCCTATACTGCGACATAAGGTCGCACGCCCGTATAGACCTATACTGACTACGCCACTTGGCTGTAAGCGCTCCGTTGGGGGGCGATGGCAACATTTAAGGAGTGACTGACCATGATTCATCATGTCGTAGGACTCTTCACCCACCCCGATCAGGAATGGCGAGAAATTCGTGGTGATGCCGAGGAAAGCATCAGCCACATGTACCTCACTCACACGCTGATTCTGGCGGCGATCCCCGCTGTCTCGGCCTTTATCGGCACCACCCAGGTCGGCTGGGTCATCGGCAACCGCGCGCCGGTGATGCTGACCATGGAAAGCGCCCTGTGGATGACCATCATGTCGTACCTGGCCATGCTCTGCGGTGTGGCGGTCATGGGCGCGTTCATTCACTGGATGGCCCGGACCTATGATGCCAGCCCGAGTCTGGCGCGTTGCGTGGCCTTTGCCACCTACACCGCCACTCCGCTGTTCGTCGGCGGCCTGGCGGCCCTGTATCCACACATGTGGCTGGGGATGATCATCGGCACCGCGGCAATCTGCTACACCGTGTACCTGCTCTACGTCGGCCTGCCGACCTTCATGAACATACCGTCTGACGAAGGCTTCCTGTTTTCCAGCTCGGTCCTGGCGGTGGGACTGGTGGTGCTGGTCGCGATCATGGCCTTCACCGTGATTGTCTGGGGCCTGGGCGTCGGCCCCGTGTACACCAACTGACGCCGCACCAATAATAATCCTCCATCTGCCAACACAGGCCGCCGCAAGGCGGCCTTCTTATATGGGCCCGATCCTGCGACCATTCGGCGCCTGAACGATTCGGATTCGCCGGTCCTTGCGGCATACTCAGCCACTCTGGAGAGCCGTTAAGCATGCCCGAGCAACTCAATACCCGCGTCGAAGACTGTTTCCTACTCGCTGAGTCCTTTTTCAAACGTCCTTTCAAACGCCCGGTGGTCAGCCTCAAGTTGCGCGGCCAGAAAGCCGGGGTCGCTCACCTGCATGAAAACCTGCTGCGCTTCAATCCCCAGCTGTACCGGGAAAACACCGAAGACTTCCTCAAGCAGACAGTGGCCCATGAGGTGGCCCACCTGATCGCTCACCAACTGTTTGGCGAACGCATCCAGCCCCATGGCGAGGAATGGCAACTGATCATGCGCGGGGTCTATGAACTACCGCCCAATCGTTGCCACACCTATGCGGTCAAACGCCGCAGCGTGACGCGCTACATCTACCGCTGTCCCTGCGCCGAGAGCGATTTCCCGTTTTCCGCCCAGCGCCACAAGCTGGTGGCACAAGGTCGGCGCTACCTGTGTCGGCGCTGCCGGCACACCCTGGTCTACAGCGGGGAAACCCGGGTCGAGTGACAGAAGCCAAAGCGCTTCGCCGACAGGCCGGTTCCTAGCCGATGATCCCCTGGCCTCGAAGCGCCTCGATACGCTCGGCGCTGTAGCCCAGCTCCGTCAGTACCTCAACGGAATGGGCGCCCAGGCTGGCGCCGATATGCCGCGGCTCGGGCAAGCCCTGGGAGAACTTCAGCGGACAGGCGATCTGCGCCTGGAGGCTGCCGTCCTCACGGGGCACCCGGCTGACCAGTTGCCGGGCCTGCAACTGCGGATGCTGCACCGCCTCGGCCAGGCTCAGGACCGGCTCGACACAGGCGTCGAGCCCGGCGAACAGCTGGCAGAGCTCGGCGAAGTCGTGTTTTTCGAACTCGGTCTGCAAGGCCTGCTTGAGGGCCTGTTGCTGCTCCGGTACAGGCGACAAGCCCCGGGCCGCCAGCTCCGGCCGTCCCAGGGCCTGACACAACTGCTGCATGAACACCGGCTCCAGGCTGCCCACTGACAGCCAGCGACCATCCCGGCTGCGGTAGTAGTCATAGAAACTGCCGCCGTTGAGTGCCTGCTGCTCCATCCCCGGCTCGACCCCGCAGGCCAGATAACCGGCGCCGGCCATGGCGTTCAGGCTGAACACACAGTCGGTCATGCTGATATCCAGGTGCTGGCCCTGGCCACTGTGCTGACGGGCGACAACCGCCGCCAAGAGGCCAATTACCCCGTGCAGCGAGCCACCGGCGATGTCCGCCGCCTGAATGCCCAGAGGCAAGGGCCCCTGATCCCGACGCCCGGTCTGGCTGGCCAACCCGGCCAGGGCCAGGTAATTGATGTCGTGCCCTGCGCGGTCCTTGTAAGGCCCGGTCTGGCCATAGCCGGTAATGGACACGTAAATCAGCCGCGGATTGACCGCCTTCAAGGCTTCGTAGCCCAACCCCAGGCGTTCCATCACCCCCGGGCGAAACTGCTCGAGGAGAATGTCATGCTCCTGCAGCAGTTGCCGCACCACCTCCAGAGCTTCGGGCCGCTTGAGGTCCAGGGCCAGGCTGCGCTTGTTGCGATTGAGATAGGCGTGGCTGGCGGACACCCCCTGATCGTGGGGCGGCAGCACCCGCAGCAGGTCCATGCGGGTCGGCGACTCGATGCGCAGCACCTCGGCGCCCATGTCCGCCAGCAGCAGCGAGGCGAACGGCCCAGGCAGCAGGGTGGAGAAATCCAGTACCTTGAGTGACGCCAACGGCCCTTGCATGTGCCCTCTCCTCTTGATCGACCGCCAGAGAGTAGGCAGCCGCAAGCAGTGCAGCAATTACCACAATGCTCAGCCGGACTGACCGTTGCGCTCATGCTCCAGGCAATAAAAAACCCGCCGCAGCGGGTTTCTTATGTTCAGCCAGTCTTACTTGATGGTCGGTGCCGGACCTTCGGCCACACCCAGATCATCGGTTTCGCGGGTGTCGCTGATGGCGCGACCACCGGAAGCCAGTTCGACTTGCAGCTTGTCCTCGTCCAGCTCCTTGACCCACTTGGCGACCACCAGGGTGGCCACAGCGTTGCCCACCAGGTTGGTCAGGGCGCGAGCCTCGGACATGAAGCGGTCGATACCCAGGATCAGTGCCAGGCCGGCCACCGGCAGGTGACCCACGGCCGACAGGGTGGCCGCCAGCACGATGAAACCGCTGCCGGTCACGCCCGCGGCGCCTTTGGAGGACAGCAGCAGCACCAGCAGCAGGGTGATCTGGTGGGTGATGTCCATGTGGGTATCAGTGGCCTGGGCGATGAACACCGCGGCCATGGTCAGGTAAATCGAGGTACCGTCGAGGTTGAACGAGTAACCGGTTGGAATCACCAGGCCGACCACCGACTTCTTGGCACCCAGGCGCTCCATCTTGATCAGCATGCGCGGCAGGGCCGACTCCGAGGAGGAGGTGCCCAGCACGATCAGCAACTCTTCACGGATGTAGCGGATCAGCTTGACCACACTGAAGCCGTGGGCACGGCAGATGGCCCCCAGGACCACCAGCACGAACACCACGCAGGTGATGTAGAAGCAGATCATCAACTGGCCCAGCTGCACCAGGGAGCCGACGCCGTAGGCGCCGATGGTGAACGCCATGGCACCCAGCGCGCCCAGGGGCGCCAGCTTCATGATCATGTTGATGATGTTGAACATCACGTGGGCGAAACGGTCGATGAAGTCCAGCACCGGCTTGCCATAGGCACCCAGGCGATGCAGGGCGAAACCGAAGATCACCGAGAACATCAGCACTTGCAGGATGTCGCCGTTGGCGAAGGCACCGACGATGGTGGTCGGAATCACATTGAGGATGAAGCCGACGATGCTCTGGTCATTGCCCGCGGTCACATAGGCCGCAACTTTCGAAGCATCCAGGGTCGAGGCGTCGATATGCATGCCGGCACCCGGCTGCACCACGTTGACCACGATCAGGCCGATCAGCAGGGCGATGGTGGAGACGATTTCGAAGTACAGCAGCGCATAGCCGCCGGTCTTGCCAACCGATTTCATGTTCTGCATGCCGGCGATACCGCTCACCACGGTGCAGAAAATGATGGGGGCGATGACCATCTTGATCAGTTTGATGAAACCGTCACCCAGGGGCTTGAGGGCCACGCCGGTCTGAGGGTAGAAGTGACCGAGCAGGATGCCGATGGCGATGGCAACGATCACCTGGAAATACAGGGATTTGTACAGTGGCTGACGAGTCGTCATTGCAAAGTTCCTCAAGAGCCCCGGCATACAGCTTCCATCGATGCATGCGGTGCCTAAAGTGCGAACCCTCCTGCACTGGAGGGATTTGTTGTGTCGAACTGCGTGCTGGCAGGTCTTGCGGCTCTATCGCAAAGCCCGTGCCACCTTGCCCAAAAGCCCTGCAGGCCTTTAGACATCAGGGGGGCGGACCGATCCTTGCATTGCTTGCGCCCGGCGAAGCTGGCGGATATCCGCCCATTCGCCGAGTCTCGTCCTACAATTTGGCGGATATCCGCCTTGTTCCCTCATAGGGTGGCTGGCTAACATCCGCCTCTCAATGGACGGACCAGCCTCATGCGTGAACGCACCATCGCCAGCCACTTTGCCCGCGCCGCCTTGGGCGGGGCGCGCCGTCGCGGTCACGATTGCGAGCCGCTCTTGCAGCGGCTGGGCATCAGCCCGGAACTGTTGAACCAGCCCAAGGCACGCATCGCTCCCGAGCAGTTCTCCAGCCTGCTGCAGCAACTGTGGCTGGAACTGGATGACGAATACCTCGGCTTCGCCCATGGCCCCAGCAAACGCGGGACGTTCGCCATGATGTGCCACGCCCTGATCCACTGCCGCACCTTGGAAAAAGCACTGCAGCGCGGCTTATTGTTTTATAGCTTGTTTCCGGAAGCTCCGCGCCTGAGTCTGACGCGTGAAGGAGAAATGGCTCGACTGAGCCTGGATGATTCTGAACTGTGGGACCCCGAGCACTTTCTCAGCGAAAGCCTGCTGGTGATCTGGCACCGCTTGGGCAGCTGGTTGATCGGCCAGCGCATTCGCCTGGAGCAGGCCGGTTTCAGCTATCCGAAACCCGAACACGCCGCGGAATACGATCTGCTCTTCCCCTGCCCTCTGGTGTTCGCCCAGCAACGCAGCAGCCTGCTGTTCCACAGCCGCTACCTGGGCATGCCGCTGCTGCAGGATGAACGCACCCTCAAGCACTTCCTCGAACGCTCCCCCGCCGACCTGCTGTCGCGGCCGGACGAAGGCGACAGCCTTAGCAGCCAGTTACGCCGCCTGCTCAGCCACGACCGCGAGCGCTGGCCCGACCTGGAAAGCGTCGCGCAGCACCTGCACGTCAGCCCGCAGACCCTGCGCCGACACTTGCGCGAGGAAGGCTCGAGCTTTCAGGGGTTGAAGGATGAACTGCGGCGCGACATTGCCATCTTCCACCTGGGACGCGCCGACCTGTCGTTGCAACAGATCGCCGAGCACCTGGGCTTTTCCGAACCTTCGGCGTTTCATCGGGCGTTCAAGAAATGGACCGGCCTCACCCCGGGCGCCTATCGAGCCCGGGAGCGCTAGCACAGGGCGTCGCGCTAGAGGGCCGGGAAGTGAATGCGAAATGCCGCACCGCCCAGGGCCGAGTCTCCCAGGGTCAACTGCGCGCCGTAACTCTCGATGATGTCCTTGACCACCGCCAGGCCAATGCCCTGTCCCGGGTGCTGGCGATCCAGGCGCTCACCGCGCTGGAGAATCCGCGCCCGCTGATCCGGCGGCACGCCGGGGCCGTCGTCCTCCACGCACAACTCAGCGCCGTCGAGGGTTTCGCGCACGCTGATGCGCACCGAGCCCAGGCACAGGCGGTAGGCGTTCTCCAGCAGATTGCCGAGCAACTCCAGCAAGGCGCCCTGTTCGATCGGCACATAGCAGCGCTCGGGCAAATCGAATGACACCCGCACCTGCTTGTCGCGATAGACCTTGTCCAGGGTGTCGCACAGGCTTTGCAACACTGGCCGCAGACGCACCTGATGGCGCACCAGGCCGCTCTTGCGCAGGCTGGCACGTTGCAACTGATAGCTGATCTGCTGGCTCATGCGTTCGATCTGCGCTTGCAGGACCCAGGCCTGCTCCCGATCCTGAGGCCGCTGTGCCATGTCCT
This sequence comes from Pseudomonas sp. TKO26, assembly GCF_003225665.1. Classification (NCBI taxonomy): domain Bacteria; kingdom Pseudomonadati; phylum Pseudomonadota; class Gammaproteobacteria; order Pseudomonadales; family Pseudomonadaceae; genus Pseudomonas; species Pseudomonas sp. TKO26. The sequence goes on along the minus strand of NZ_QKLN01000037.1, from coordinate 27,856 downwards.
CGCTCACCCCTTGCAACACCGTCAGCGGGGTTTTCAGGCTGTGGGCCAGATCATCCAGGGAGTCTCGATAGCGGCTGCGCTGCTCGCGCTCGCTTTGCAGCAGGCGGTTCAAGGAGCCGGTCAGCCGCAACAGCTCCCGTGGGTGCTCCTCGCTCAGGCTCTGGCGGGTGCCGCTTTCGATCTGGTCCAGCTCCTGACTCAAGCGTCGCAGGGCCTGCAAGCCCCAGGTCAGGCCCATCCAGAGCAGCGCCAGAAGCACCAGCAATGCCGCGCCAAATCCCAGGTAGAGGTTCTCCCGAACGCCTTCGAGGGTCTGCTGGTACTCGCGCACCGGCTGCAGCGCCACGATACTGAAGGCCGCATTCTTGCCCCCCAGCAGCTTGATCTCGACGTCGTAGACGAAGAACTCCTGGCCATTGGCTTCGCGGATCCTGGCGAACTCGTTGCCACGCCCGTCGTACCGCGGACGATAGTTGATGTTCTCTTCCTGAGTAGCCCGGGAGCGCCAGACCAGATGCCCCTCGCGATCGTAGATGTAGCCCAGCAGGCGGCTGTCGGCGAGATTGAAGCGCTCGTCGGGCAACTGCGCGGGCATCAGCAGGCGATTGTTTTCGATCCGCGCCGCCGAAATCAGGGTGGTGACGTCGGAGGCCAGCCGCTGCTCGATGGAGTCCTGCAACGCCAGGCTGAACGCGCCCTGCATGGCTGGCAGCAACCCCAGCATGAACAGCACCGCCAGGGTGGTGGCGGCCAGCATGAGCCGCAGGCGCAGCGATCGAATCATCGGCAGCGCTCGTTGAACAGATAGCCCAGACCACGCACCGTATCGATGGGCTTGAAGCCCGAAGGCGCTTCAAGCTTGCGCCGCAGGCGCCCCACCAGCACCTCGATGACGTTCGGATCGCGCTCGTCATCGTCCGGGTACAGTTGCTCCATCAAACGGTCCTTGGCCACCACCTGCTGGTGATGGCGCATCAGGTATTCGAGGATCCGGTATTCATAGGCGGTCAGCGCCAGGGGCTGCTCATCCAGGGACGCCTGTTTGCGGTTCAGGTCCAGCAGCAGCGGCCCGGCCACGATGGTCGACTGGGTAAAGCCGCTGGAGCGCCGCAGCAACGCATTGAGCCGCGCATCCAGTTCCTCGAACTGAAAGGGCTTGACCACATAGTCGTCGGCACCGGCGGCCAGCCCCTCGACCTTGTCCTGCCAGTTGCCGCGAGCCGTGAGGATGAGGATCGGAAATGCCTTGCCCCGGGCGCGTAGCTGGCGGATCAGATCCAGCCCGCCCATGCCGGGCAAGCCCAGGTCGATCACCGCCAGGTCGTGATTGAACTGCTCGGTCTGATACAACGCCTCCTCGGCGTTGGCCACGGACTCGACCACGTGACCGCTGTCGGTGAGGCGGGTTTGCAAGTGATGACGCAACAGCGCCTCATCTTCGACGACCAGCAACTTCATAACGCTCTCCCAGGCAAAATTCGACATCTCCAGGGGCGCCCCTGCGCCCTGATGATCAATGCACCAACGCCGGACCCTGCCCATGGCACGGTCCGGCGCGGCTCAGGCCAGGCTGCTTATCAGAAAGCGTAGTTGGCCGACAGATAGGTCTGGGCGCTGCTGGTCAGGCTCAGTGAACCTTGCTTGCTGCCGCCCCGTTCGCTCATCTCGGTCCCGGCATTGCTGCGCAGGTAACGGTAGCCGAGCTCCACCGAGGTGTTCTGTGAAATCTGCTGCAGGACACCGGCCTGCACACCGACCGCATAGCCGATATCACTGTCGCGGCTGAAGCCCGGAGACTCCTGGGTCAGCTTGGTCAGGCCGGCCGTACCGCCACCAAAGAGCTTGGTGCTGCTGGTCACCGGCAGGAACATATCGTAACTGCCCAACAGGTTCTGCTGACGTAATTTAATGCCGTTGTGAGAGCCGGAAACGTAATCGTAAGTGGCGTAGTAACGGCTCTGGTCGTTCTGTTGACCCAGGCGCACGCCCCAGGTGTTGTCCTTGCCGATCACGCCATCGGCATTCGGATGACCGAGGTTGCTGTTGAGCTGGCTGGACTTTTTAACCTTGTCGCTGGTCTGGCCGAAGGTCAGGCTGGCGAAGTTGCTGTCAGCGGCTTGAACGGCGGCGCTGGCGCCGAGCACGGTAAAGGCGAGGATCAGTTTTTTCAATGAAGTCATAGGAAGTTTCCTTTGCGCTATTGGCTTTTTGGGTACCGGGCCAGAGTAAACAGCCCGCCCTGAACTCCCCCTGAACACCTCCTTAACCTCGCCTGAACCAGAGCCACATGAGTGTTTTTACCGGTTTTTAACCCCAACAAGCTTCCCGCACAGAGCTCCACCCCCGCGCTCGGCACCACGCGGCGCTACCCTCGACCCCGTCAAACCGGCAAACTAGCGGCCATGAATGCACTCCCCTCTCTCCCCCTCTGCTGCACTCCACCACAGGCCTCCTGGCCCTTGCCGGAAGCCTTGCCCCACACCCGTTGGCTGAGCACCCGGTTCGACCCCGGGCAGTTGGCTGCGGACGACTTCCAGCGCAGCGGCATTCCCGCACCACCCAGCATCCAGCGCTCGGTAGCCAAGCGCCAGGCCGAGTTCCTCGCCGGGCGCCTGTGTGCCCGTGAGGCTCTGCGCCAACTGCAACAACTGGACTGGGTCCCGCCGATCGGCGCCGACCGGGCACCGGTCTGGCCCGAGCATATCTGTGGCTCGATCACCCACAGCACCGGACGAGCCGCCGCCATCGTCGCCGACAAGCAGCACTGGCGAGCCCTGGGCATGGATCTGGAAAAGCTGCTCAGCGACGAACGTGCCGCCAATCTGGCCGAGCAGATCCTCACCCCGGCGGAGCTGTTGCGTCGCGACCGCTTGCCGGCCGAGCAGCACGCCCTGGTCGTGACCCTGACCTTCTCGATCAAGGAAAGCCTGTACAAGGCCCTGTACCCCTTGGTGCACAAGAGCTTCTATTTCGAACATGCCGAAGTGCTGGAGTGGTCGCCGACGGGCCAGGTGCGCATGCGCCTGCTTACCGACCTGTCCGAGGAATGGCACCACGGCCGCGAACTGCTGGGACAGTTCGTCGTCGAGGCGGATCAGTTGCTGAGCCTGGTCGCCATCAAGCCCTGAACGCCCTCATGCCTCAACGGGGCTCCTGATGCCGCGGCCAGCTCAAGCTGAAGCAGGCGCCCCCGAGACTGTTGCTCTTGCTGATCAGGGCCCGACCGTCGTGCCAGTGAATGATCCGCCGCACGATGGACAGCCCCAGTCCATGGCCGCCGGAAGCCCGGGTCCGACTGTCGTCCAGGCGCAGGAACGGCGTGAAGATTTTTTCCCAGGCACTTTCCGGTACACCGGGCCCGTCATCCTCCACATCCACCCGACAACGCAACTGGCCCACCTGATAACTGACGGTCACCTGGGAGTGGGCGTGGCGCATGGCGTTGCTCACCAGATTCTGCAGCGCCCGGTGCAGATAACGCGGCTCGGCCTCGACCCAGGCGCCATCGCACTCGACAGCGGACAGGCACAGGCCGCGATGGACCTTGAGATTGGCCCGCAACGGCGCCAGCTCGTCGATCACCTGATTGATCAGGGCATCGAGGTCGATGCGCTGGAAGTTCAGGGCCGGCGAGCCCTGCTCCAGACGGGCATAGGTGAGCATCTCGTCCACCAGTCGATCGAGGTCCTGAATATCGTTGTCCATGCCGTCCAGGTACTTTTGCCGAGCCTGGTCAGTGCTCGCCGAAGCGATCATCTCCAGGCCGAAACGCAGGCGCGCCACCGGGGTACGCAATTCATGGGACACCGCCCGCACCAGTTCACGCTGGATCGCCAGCAACCTTTGCAGGTGTTCGGCCATGCCATTGAAGGCGGCCGCCAGACGCCCCACCGAATCCGCGCCCCGGGCCGGCACCCGGGTTTCCAGGCTGCCCTTGGCAATCCGCGTGGCCGCCGACTCCAGGCCGCTGAGGCGCCGCTCCAACTGGCGCACCAGCAGGTAGACGATCAGCCCGATCAGGCTCAGCCCGAGCACGGCAATCAGCACCAGCCATTGCGGCGGATACGGGTTCATCTGGTACAGGGGACCGATTTCCAGCACCCAGGGCGTGCCCACCAGACCGGCGAAGACCCGGATCGAGTCGCCGCCCTTGCCCAGGGCCATCACCGTATCGCCCTCGGCCACCCGGCGGCGCTGGTCCTCATCCATATCCGCGGCATCCAGGGTCGCCAGGTGCATGTCGAAGCCAAACCCCTTGGCCTGCTTGAGTGCCGCCAGACGCTGCGGCTGCTCGGCCACCGGGTAGCGCACCAGCTCGTCCGCCAGCAGGTAGATGGTGGCCCGAGCCAGTTGTTCGCTGATCTGCTGCACCTCGGCACTGAGCAGCAACTGCTCCTGCTCGCTGACCAGGCGGTAGACCCGGGCCGCGAAGGGGCCGGTCTGCTCCACCAGTGCCTGCCCGCGCAGCACCCGGCCACGCTGGCTGCTGTCCAGATCGGTCTGGTTGAACGTCTTCAAACTCAGGGGAATGCCCAGCAAGCGCTGCCACACCAGCAAGGCCCGGCGACGCTCGATCTCGCTCATCGGCTGCAAATTGTCCGCCATCAGCGAGAAGGTGCCGTGGGCCAGGCGTTCGCGGTACTGCTCGCTGCGCACTTCGTTGAGCAGATGCAGGGCCAGCACCCCCAGCAGCGCCACCAGAATCAGCGCGGCACACATGCCGCCATAGATACGCAGGAAGATCGAGTTCACAAGGGCATGTCGGCGGCGGCTTCGGGGACGAACAGATAACCCTTGCTGCGAATGGTCTTGATCAGCCGCGGGTGCTCCGGGTCATCGCCGATCTTGGGACGGATGCGCGAGATGCGCACGTCGATGGAGCGGTCCTGGCCGTCATAGCCGATTCCCCGCAAGGCGGTGAAGATTTCCTCGCGGGACAGGATCCGCCCGGCATTCACCACCAGCAGCCACAGCAGATCGAATTCGGCGCTGGTCAACTCGATGCCCACGTCGCTCAGCCAGGCTTCGCGCAGGGCGCTGTCCACCAGCAAAGGTCCGAAGCGCAGGCGCCGGCTTTTTTCTGGAGCGGGCTCAGGCGTCTCGCTGCGCCGCAGCAGAGCCTGGATCCTGGCCAGCAACAGACGGGGGCGCACGGGCTTGCACACGTAGTCATCGGCGCCCAGGTCCAGCCCCATGACCTGATCCATGTCATCGGTGCGGGCGGTGAGCATGAGGATCGGTCCATCGTAGTGATCCCGGACCTTGCGACAGATGCTCAGACCGTCCTCGCCGGGCAGCATCAGGTCGAGGATCACCAGGTCCGGCTGCTCGGCGATGATCCTGTCGGCAGCCAGGGCGCCATTGCCTTCGATCGCCACCTGCAGGCCGTTGCTCTCCAGATATTCACGGGTCAACTCAGCCAGACGCTGGTCATCCTCGACAATCAGTACTTGCCAGGCTTCTTGCTCCACGCTCGACCTCTTTATTGCCAGCACTCATTGGAAACAAGACACCCGTCTTTTTGTCATGAAAAAGGCGGATAACTTGTCGTGGAAAACGCAGCCGTCGCTGCATGGATCGCGGCGGATTGTAGCAACCGGCATGCGCCCCCATACAAGCGACTAAAACGACTCGGTCAGGGCGATTTTTTGTGATAGGGTTCGCGCCCGCAAAAATCCGCCCAAGGCAATTTTCAACGGTAAAAAACAGTGACAAACGGTTGCATGCACTAGGACTGCGGGCTGCGTGAGTTTTACCCAGCCCATACACAATTTACGCACAACCTTATCCACAGGCTGTACGTTGCAAACAGCCCCCAAAACGCATTATCTTGTAGCCCGGCGGCCAAAAATCCCTATATCTAGGGTTTTGCTCAAAAAACCAAACACAATACAGACGAGAAACTCAAGCCCTTTTCTTGCCCCGTTTGGTGGAACCAATCGCTAATTCAGAAGACCAACACCGCGCGTGCGGATGGCACCGTTTTCCACCTTGTCCAGGAGAAAGCGGTACGGGTGTTGCAGCAACCAGACTGTCACCCACCAGGAACAAGGTGCCGAGCCCCGGCTCGCCACCCATGACTTCGGCATGGAAGCGGCGCCTATAGCCCCCTTCCTGAACTGTCCCGAAGTCGTTATGCCCGGCCTCAACCGGATGTAGTGCTTCAGGACGGAACGGTGGGCACCCAAACGGTGCCCAAACAAACATAGAGAACGTGGAGACACCCATGCAAACCGACACAACTCGCGAGAACTCGCAGGCCAATGCGCCGCAGGCCGCCGATTCCATTCAGGATCTGTCTGCTACCGCACCTGGCCAATTGCGCGTGATCAAGCGTAACGGCACTGTCGTTCCTTACACCGACGACAAGATCACCGTCGCGATCACCAAAGCGTTCCTCGCAGTTGAAGGCGGCACCGCCGCTGCCTCGTCGCGAATCCACGACACCGTGGCGCGCCTGACCGAGCAGGTCACCGCGACCTTCAAGCGTCGCATGCCTTCGGGCGGCACCATCCACATCGAAGAAATCCAGGATCAGGTCGAACTGGCCCTGATGCGCGCCGGCGAGCAGAAAGTCGCCCGCGACTACGTGATCTACCGCGACTCCCGCGCCAAGGAACGTGCTACCCGCTCCACCACCGAAGAGCCGGTACAAGCCCACCCTTCGATCCGCATCACCCGCACCGATGGCAGCCTCGCGCCCCTGGACATGGGTCGCCTGAACACCATCGTCAGCGAAGCCTGCGAAGGCCTGGAAGAAGTCGATGGCGACCTGATCCAGCGCGAAACCCTGAAGAACCTCTACGACGGCGTCGCCCTGAAAGACGTCAACACCGCCCTGGTGATGACCGCCCGTACCCTGGTGGAGCGCGAGCCGAACTACTCGTTCGTCACCGCCCGCCTGCTGATGGACACCCTGCGTGCCGAAGGCCTGGGCTTCCTCGGAGTCGCCGAAAGCGCCACCCACCACGAAATGGCCGACCTGTACGCCAAGGCACTTCCGGCCTACGTCGCCAAGGGTATCGAGTTCGAACTGCTGAACCCGGTACTGGCTGAATTCGACCTGGAAAAACTCGGCAAGGCGATCAACCACGAGCGCGACCAGCAGTTCACCTATCTGGGCCTGCAGACCCTGTACGACCGTTACTTCATCCACAAGGACGGTATCCGCTTCGAACTGCCGCAAATCTTCTTCATGCGCGTGGCCATGGGCCTGGCGATCGAAGAGAAGCAGCGTGAAGATCGCGCCATCGAGTTCTACAACCTGCTGTCGTCCTTCGACTACATGGCTTCGACTCCGACTCTGTTCAACGCCGGTACCCTGCGTCCACAACTGTCGAGCTGCTACCTGACTACCGTTCCGGACGACCTGTCGGGCATCTACGGCGCCATCCACGACAACGCCATGCTGTCGAAATTCGCCGGCGGCCTGGGTAACGACTGGACTCCGGTCCGTGCACTGGGCTCGTACATCAAGGGCACCAACGGCAAGTCCCAGGGCGTCGTGCCGTTCCTCAAAGTGGTCAACGACACCGCCGTAGCCGTGAACCAGGGTGGCAAGCGCAAGGGCGCCGTGTGTGCCTACCTGGAAACCTGGCACATGGACATCGAAGAGTTCATCGAGCTGCGCAAGAACACCGGTGATGATCGCCGTCGTACCCACGACATGAACACCGCCAACTGGATCCCCGACCTGTTCATGAAGCGCGTCTTCGATGACGGCAAGTGGACCCTGTTCTCGCCATCGGAAGTGCCGGACCTGCACGATCTGACCGGCAAGGCCTTCGAAGAGCGCTACGAGTACTACGAAGCCCTGACCGAATACAACAAGATCAAGCTGTTCAAGACCGTCCAGGCCAAAGACCTGTGGCGCAAGATGCTGTCCATGCTGTTCGAAACCGGCCACCCATGGCTGACCTTCAAGGACCCATGCAACCTGCGCAGCCCACAGCAGCACGTGGGCGTGGTCCACAGCTCGAACCTGTGCACCGAGATCACCTTGAACACCAACAAGGACGAGATCGCGGTCTGCAACCTGGGCTCGATCAACCTGCCGAACCACATCAAGGACGGCAAGCTCGACACCGCCAAGCTGCAACGCACCGTGAACACCGCCGTGCGCATGCTCGACAACGTGATCGACATCAACTACTACTCGGTGCCGCAAGCGAAGAACTCCAACTTCAAGCACCGTCCAGTAGGCCTGGGCATCATGGGCTTCCAGGACGCTCTGTACCTGCAGCACATCGCCTACGGTTCCGACGCGGCCGTCGAGTTCGCCGACAAGTCCATGGAAGCGGTCAGCTACTACGCGATCCAGGCTTCCTGCGACCTGGCCGACGAGCGCGGCGCCTACGAGACCTTCCAGGGTTCGCTGTGGTCCAAGGGCATCCTGCCGCTGGATTCGCAACAAATCCTGATCGAGGCCCGTGGCCAGAAGTACATCGATGTGGACCTCAACGAAACCCTGGACTGGGCACCGGTTCGTGCCCGCGTGCAGAAAGGCATTCGTAACTCCAACATCATGGCCATCGCACCGACCGCGACCATCGCCAACATTACCGGCGTGTCGCAGTCGATCGAGCCGACTTATCAGAACCTGTATGTGAAGTCGAACCTGTCGGGCGAATTCACCGTGATCAACCCGTACCTGGTTCGCGACCTGAAAGCTCGTGGCCTGTGGGACTCGGTGATGATCAACGATCTGAAGTACTACGACGGTTCGGTGCAACAGATCGAACGCATCCCGCAGGAGCTCAAGGAGCTCTACGCGACCGCCTTCGAAGTGGAAACCAAGTGGATCGTCGACGCCGCCAGCCGGCGCCAGAAGTGGATCGACCAGGCTCAGTCGCTGAACCTGTACATCGCCGGCGCCTCGGGCAAGAAGCTCGACGTGACCTACCGCATGGCTTGGTACCGTGGCCTGAAAACCACTTACTACCTCCGCGCCCTGGCCGCCACCAGCACCGAGAAGTCGACCATCAACACCGGCAAGCTGAACGCTGTTTCCAGCGGCGGCAACCACGGTGACGACTCGGTCCTGGCCGCTCCGGCCGGTCCTGCTCCAGTGCCGAAGGCTTGCGCCATCGACGAGCCGGATTGCGAAGCTTGCCAATAAGCTGAGCTGACAGGTGCCCTAGGGCACCTGCAACAACCCCCGATAGACCTCCGGTTTATCGGGGGTTTTCTTTTGCCCGCAACACAGCTGCAGGAAGCGCCTTGCCGGCGAACAGCTCCGAAGCCTTGCACTGCTTCAGAGAGTGCCTTCGCTGGCAAGCCAGCTCCTACGGCAGAGACTCCTGCAGGGTAAACAGCGCCATCGAACAGGCACAAAAAAGCCCCTCAAAGAGGGGCTTTTCGTACAGCGTGTCAGCCAACCCGCATCAGGTCATCTGGATGATGGTCTGCATGATGGTGCTCTGGGTGGAGATGGTCTTGGCGTTCGCCTGATAGTTGCTCTGGGCCTTGATCAGGTTCACCAGTTCGTTGGTCAGGTTGACGTTGGACTCTTCCAGGGAGTTGGACACTACCGCGCCCAGGGTACCGGTCTTCGGCGCGTCATAGCCTGGAATACCGGACGAGTAAGTCTCTTTCCACTGGGTGCCGCCTACCGGCTGCAAGCCTTGCTCGTTGGTGAAGCTGGCCAGGGAGATCTGGCCGATCGGCTTGGTCTGCTCGTTGCTGAAGTTGGCCAGCATCACGCCAGTGCCGTCGATGGTCAGGCTGGAGATCTGGCCAGTGGAGTAACCGTTCTGCGCGATCACCGAGCGGGTGGTTTCGCCAAACACCGAACCGGTTTTGGTCATGTCGATGCTGACACCGTTCGGCGCAGGCTTGGCACCGTTAGGAGTGAACACGCCATTGGTGACGGTACCCGGAGTCCAGGCTGTGGCCGACATGACAATGCTGTTACCGGTAATGGTGTACGGCGTAGTCCCGGGCGCAGCGGGCGGGGTAATGGAACTGAGCTTGCCCGACGAGTCGAACTTGATGGTGATCGGCGACTGGTTGGCCATGCTGAACGCGGTGCCGTCAGGGTTGCGACCATCGATCAGGGTATAGGTCTGCCATTCGTTAGCATTCGGCGTCTTGATCATGTACTGATCCATGACGTGCTTGTTGCCCTGGGTGTCATACACAGGCGTGCTGAACTGCTTGGTATAGGTGGTGTTATCGGTCGGATTGAACACGTAGGCCGGAGAGGTCGACCCCACATTGATCGGCGTCGAATCGGAGTTCAAGTTGATGGTCGACGAGATCGAGTCGGTCGGCTTGGGCGCCAGGTTCGAAGTGTCGATCCGCAGGTCGGTCAATACACCGTTGATGATCTTGCCATTGGCATCCACGGCATAACCTTGCAGGCGTGCAGTGCCATCACTGTTGGTGATGAAGCCATCCTTGTCGGTCTTGAAGGTACCGGCACGGGTGTAGGTCAGGGAGCCGTTGGTGCTCAGCACGAAGAAACCCTGGCCCTGGATGCCCATGTCCAGCACGTTGCCGGTGTTGTTGATATCACCGTTGGTGAACTGCTGGGAAACGTTGGCCAGGCGCACGCCGTTACCAATCACCTGGGTGCCGCTGCCGAGCTTGGTGGCCGAATAGACGTCGGCGAACTCCGCGCGGGAGGATTTGAAGCCGGTGGTAGCGACGTTGGCGATGTTGTTGCCGGTAACGTCCAGCTGTTTGTTGGCAGCGTAGAGACCGCTAAGGCCGATATTGAAAGACATATTCCTCTCCTTTTGCCGGTTAGTCGGCTCTAGATACCAATGGTTTGTACTTTGGACAGGCCAATCGGGCTGGTCATGCCGGCAAGGTTCAACATCAACTCGCCGCCGGTCTGGCTGATAGTCACACTGTTGACCGTCGCCGGCAGGTAGGTGATCAGATCAGTGCCCTTGCCGTCGATGGTGGTGCTGGCCTTGAAGCTGTAGCTGCCCGGATCCGCCTTGGTACCGTCGGTCTTGGTGCCATCCCAGACGAAGCTGGCGTTGCCGGCCTTCTGGCTGCCCATGTCGATGGTCTTGACGGTGTTGCCGTTCTTATCGGTGACGGTCACGGTGACCGAACTGACGCTGGATGGCACGGTGACCGAGCCAGTCATGCTCTTGCTGGTGTCGACCTGGGTAGTACCGGTCTGCACGATTACCGAACGCCCCACCAGGGACGAAGCCTGCAACGCCTGAGACGACTTGTAGTTGCCAGTGATGGAGTTCACCGAGGTATTGAGGGTGGTAATCCCTTCCAAGGTGGAGAACTGCGCCAGCTGGGCAACGAACGCACTGTTGTCCTGAGGATCCAGCGGGTTCTGGTTGTTCAGCTGGGTCACCAGCAGCTTGAGGAACGCATCCTTGCCCAGGGACTGCTTGCCAGTGGCGCTGTTGGTCGCGGCCGCCAGGCCGTCGGCACTGGAAGTGGTCGTGGTTTTCTTTGACGAGTTGGCCAATACGTCCTTGAGGGACGGGCCGCTGGTGGTATCAGTAACACTCATTGGCTTCGCCCCTTATCACTGACCGAGGGTCAGGACCTTCTGCATCATGGTTTTGGCGGTGTTCATCATTTCAGCGTTGGTCTGGAACGAGCGGCTGGCAGAAATCATGTCGGCCATTTCTTCCACCACGTTGACGTTGGGGTAGTAGACGTAACCCTTGGCGTCGGCGGCCGGATGGTTCGGTTCGTAGCGAGCTTCCAGATTGCTCTGGTCTTCCACCACACCCAGCACCTGCACGCCCTGGCCTGCAGCGTCCTGGTTCTGAAACAGCGAATCGCTGCCGCCGCTCTGGGCACCCTGGAACATGGTGGCGAATACCGGATGACGCGCGCGATAGGTCTGGTCGATGCTCGACGACACGCTCTCGGCGTTGGCGATGTTACTGGCGACGGTGTTCAGACGCGTGGTCTGAGCGCTCATGCCACTACCGGCAATATTGAAAACACTGGCGAGGGACATGGATTACTCTCCGCGCAGGGCTGCTACCAGCCCTTTGAATTTGCTGTTGAGCAGCGTGAAGCTGGCCTGGAAGTCCACCGAGTTCTGCGCATAGCTCGATTGCTCCAGCTGGGCGTCCACGGTGTTCTGGTCGATCGAAGGCTGCATCGGGGTCCGATACAACAGCGACTCGTCGCCACTGCTCAGGCCCTGGGCTTCGATATGCCGGGTGTTGGTCATGTTCAACGCGAAGGTGCCGTTCTTGACCTTTTCATTTTGCTCGGCGAGCACGGCGGAAAAGTCCAGATCCCGAGCCTTGTAGTTCGGGGTGTCGGCGTTGGCGATGTTGTTGGCCAGCACTTCGGCGCGCTTGGCGCGAAAGCCAAGAGCCTGTTCGTGGATACCGAGCGCTTTATCGAAGCTGATGCTCATGTCGGAAACCTTTGGGTGACCTGATTTTTCGTAATCTGGGTATAGCAAGCTACGTGCCAAGTCCTGAAGCCCCGTAAATCAAGGCTTTGCCGACAGCGGCAAGCCGGCAATGCCAGAAAAGCGGCAATGGCCTTCCGCGAATCGCCGGCAAAGCGGCAAGTGCCCTGCCGCATTTGCCACTGCTTGCAAGAAACTGACGCGCACAAAAAAGGAGGCCTGATGGCCTCCTTTTCGTTGCTGCAACTGTCGATCACTTCGCCTGGTAGATGATCCCCGGGCTGCATTGCACCATCTGGTAATGGTCCGGCAGGCCATTGAGCGCTTCGGAAGCCCCCAGAAACAGATAACCGCCAGGTTTCAGAGTGCTGTGAATGCGCATCAGGATGTCTTTCTTGACCTCGGCCGAGAAGTAGATCAGCACATTGCGGCAAAACACGACATCGAACTTGCCCAGGCTGGCATAGCTGTCCAGCAGGTTGAACGAGCGAAACTCCACTCGACTCTTGATCGGCGCCTTGACCACCCAGCGTCCCGGCCCCTTGGGATCGAAGTAACGCTGCAGGCGCTCGGCAGAAAGGCCGCGCCCAATTGCCAGGCTGTCATATTCGCCGGTCTTGCAGTTGTTGAGCATGGTTCCGGACAGGTCGGTGGCAACGATCTGCACCCCCATCTTCAACTGGCCCATGTTGCTGCGCTCGAACTCATCGATGGACATCGACAACGAATAGGGTTCCTGCCCCGACGAGCAAGCCGCCGACCAGATCCGCAAACGTTGGCTGGGGCTGGCCTTGATCGCTTCGGGAAGCACCTTGTTCTTCAGTACTTCGAAGGGATAGGTGTCACGAAACCACAAGGTTTCGTTGGTCGTCATCGCGTCCACCACCATCTCGCGCAATCCGCTGCGCGGCTGGGTCTGAATCCGCTGAACCAGCTCACCCAAGGTTTTTAGACCTTGTTGCTCCATCAGTTTGTTGAGACGGCTCGAGACGAGATATTGCTTATTTTCCCCGAGCAAAATACCACAGGCTTTTTCCAGGAAGACCCGGAACTGTTCAAAATCCAAATTACCCGTAGACAATGCTGCCGCCTCTTAAATCTTATGTCCGCCAGGGGCTGATGCCCTCAGCTGTGGTCTGCTGCTTTGATCCGGTCAACTACCCGGGAAGCCAGGTCGTCAGGACGGAACTTGGCAAGGAAGTCATCGGCACCGACCTTCTTTACCATCGCCTGATTGAACACCCCTGACAACGAAGTATGCAGGATGATATGCAGCTTTTGCATGCGTGGATCATTACGTATCTCGGCCGTGAGGGTGTAGCCGTCCATTTCGGGCATCTCGATGTCGGAAATCATCATGAGGAATTCCTCTTCCGGCTTCTTGCCCTCATCCACCAGCTTGCGCAAGTAGTCCAACGCTTGTCGCCCATCGTTCAAAGCCACTACCTCGACACCCACGGTCTGCAGGCAGCGAGTGACCTGCTTGCGCGCCACCGACGAATCGTCGACGGTCAGCACCCGCAGTGAAACGGCCTTGTGCTGGGTTTCAAGATCCACCACGCCCGCCGAAATCGATTCCGAGGTCGGCGCGACTTCCGCCAATATTTTTTCCACGTCGATGATTTCGACCAACTGGTTGTCCACCCGGGTCACAGCGGTCAAGTAGTGATCGCGACCGGTTCCCTTGGGTGGCGGATGAATTTCTTCCCAGTTCATATTGACGATGCGCTCCACTGAACGCACCAGAAACCCTTGGGTCTTGGTGTTGTACTCAGTGATGATAACGAACGGGCTGCTCTGATCCTTCAACCCACCAGAACCCGTAGCCATTGCCAGATCCAGGATCGGAATGGTCGCCCCTCGAATATTCGCGACACCGCACACCACAGGATTGGATTTGGGCATCAGAGTCAGCTTGGGGCATTGCAGCACCTCGCGAACCTTGAAAACGTTGATCCCGTAAAGCTGCTCACCGTCCAGACGGAACAGCAGCAGTTCCAGGCGATTCTGCCCAACCAATTGCGTGCGCTGGTTTACCGAATCCATTACACCAGCCATGCCCAGACTCCCCAAAGCTTTAAGATCCGACGCACGCTCATCGCTAAACGGCACGGCGCTTGCTTTTTAACTGTTATGAACGCCAAAACGACATTTTTCCGACGCCTGACATCCCCCTATCGCACATTGCTCTGCGGGCTGTCGGCCTTGTGTATCTTAAACCCTGGCGGCCCTGCCGTTGCTGATTCGGTCACCCTGCCTGATCTACTTATCGGCGTCACTCAAGGGTTTCTTGAATTCACGGTAGAAGACTACCTGGCTACCAGTCAAACGGAAGGGCGCTACGAAATTCAGGTCAACCAGCTGGATCCCCGTATGCACATGCCCGCGTGCGACAAGGAATTGACAGCGAGCCTGGAAAGCCCTGCCCAGCCACTGGGCAGGGTCACGGTCAAGGTACGCTGCGAAGGCGGCTCGCCCTGGACCGTATTCGTCCCGGCGCAGGTCAAACTGTTCCGCGAAGTGGTCACCAGCTCACGACCACTCAAACGCGCCGGCATCATTGAGCCCGAAGACGTCGTGCTGCGCGAGCGGGACATCAGCCAGAACAATCAGGGCTACCTGACCTCGGTAGACCAGGCCATTGGCCAGAAACTTGTCCGACCAATGGTCGCCGACCAACTGATTACCCTGGGTCATCTGGAACAGGCAGAAGTGGTGCGCAAAGGCGATCACGTAGTGATCTCGGCACGCAGCGGCACCCTGAATGTACGAATGCCGGGGGAAGCACTGTCTAACGGCGGCATGAGCGAGCAGATTCGGGTCAAGAACCTGAACTCGCAACGGGTGATCAAGGCTCGCGTCACTGCACCTGGCCAGGTGGAAGTTGCCATGTAGATATCTGGCGCTCGACTCGCTCGTTCCCTAAACTGTGGCCAATACAAGGTCGCAGATGCCTGCGTTGGCTTATCGACAATCGAGCCTAAAGTTTTTCAGGGTATGGCCGAAAACATGGCAAGCGTCCAAATACCCAGAGGTTTTCTTCATCATGGTCATCGACTTCAGCCGTTTAAACAGCTCCCCTTTACTGACAGGCAGTACGCGCACCAGCACCAGCAAGGAAACCGGCGATGCCGGCAAGTCCGTGCCGCTGGCAACTGCAGCCGAGACCAGCAAAAGCGGGGAATCGGTACACCTCAGCAATGAGGCTCAACAGTTGCAGAAAATCACCGACAAGCTGCGCGATCAGCCTGCTGTCGACAAGGCCCGAGTGGCCGAGTTGAAGCAAGCCATTGCCGATGGCAGCTACAAGGTCGACAGCAACCGTGTAGCCAGCAAACTGCTCAACTTCGAAGCCCAGCGCTAGCCTCAGGCTTGCGCCAGGCTTTTGGACGCTTAACTCCCAAGGCCAGCCATGCACGACACGAATCTACTGCAACTGATCAACGATGACCTTGCCCCAGCACAACAACTGCTGGAACTGCTCAGAGCCGAATCCGTAGCCCTGCACGGTCGTGACATGCCGTTGCTGGAGAATATTCTGGCGCAGAAGCAAGCCCTGGTCATTTTGCTGGAACAGCATGGCCGCAAACGCACAGAGATCCTCGCCAGCCTGAACCTGCCAACCAATCGTGCCGGCCTCGAACAACTGGCCAGTCACTCGAGTGTGGGCGATCAGCTCCTTGAGCAGAGCAGCCTGTTGACCCAACTGCTCGCCGACTGCCAGGCCACCAATGAACTCAATGGCCGCTCGATCCAGATTCAGCAGGCCACCACTGCCAACCAGTTGAAAATCCTCAACGGCGGCGAACCCCCAGCCCTATATGACGCCCGCGGCTCTACCTCTATGCTTGCGAAGCCCCGCCCACTCAGTCAGGCTTAAACCCCAAAAATGAGCGCGTGCTACCAAGCCGTGAAACATGCTGGCAGAATGCCAGCTCCTGCGTGTAGTTGTATTTTGTCTGGAGATTGATGAACCGTGTTCAACGCCTCAAACGCGGAAGATGCTCCGCAGCCAC
The DNA here is from genome assembly GCF_003225665.1 of Pseudomonas sp. TKO26. Lineage (NCBI taxonomy): Bacteria > Pseudomonadati > Pseudomonadota > Gammaproteobacteria > Pseudomonadales > Pseudomonadaceae > Pseudomonas > Pseudomonas sp. TKO26. The sequence continues at coordinate 11,485 of NZ_QKLN01000037.1, read as the reverse complement.
CCAAGGTGTTCACCACTGCGTTGGAAATTTCCTCCAACCTGCGGCTGCTGCAAGAGAGCCACGACCCGCTGATCATCACTTTCCATGAGCGCAGCCAGCGTTTCCAGAGCTACCTGGTGGAAGTGGACCGCGACAGCAACATGATTGCACTCGATGAAATGATTCCCCGCGATGGCGAGCGCTTCCTTCTGGCAGGCGAGCCGTTTCGCGTTGAAGGCTTTCATGAAGGCGTGCGCATCGCCTGGGAAAGCAATGGCACTCCAACCCTGGACGAGTCCAATGGCGGTCGCTGCTACCGCGCTACCTTGCCGGACGAGGTGGTTTACCATCAACGCCGCAACGCTTTCCGTGCCGCACTCAAACTGGCGCAGTTGGTGGATATCGAACTGAGCGGCGAAAAACTCAAATCACCGTTGACAGGCAAGTTGCTGGATATCTCCGCCACCGGCTGCAAGTTGCGCTTCGATGGTGATATTTCCTCGCGCCTGCAACTGGGTCAGGTATACGAACGTTTCATCGCCGCCCTGCCCTTCGGCAACATGACCGCCCCGGTCGAGCTGCGTTACCTGCATCACGAAGAACGCATCGACACCACTTTTGCCGGCGTGCGTTTTCATAACATGAGCGGTCTGGTCCAGCGCCAGGTAGAGCGCTTCGTCTATCAGTTGCAGCGTGAAGCACGGCGCTTCGACAAAGACGACCTCTGATTCAGCAAACACCAATGAAAACGGGCAGTGCCTTGCGGCAACTGCCCGTTTTGCATTTCTAGGGTCTGGCCCCGCTCAGGTGATCCCGAGCGCGATCCTCGGGCGCCCCCTCATCCGTCGCTTGCGGCGTATCGGGTCCTGCAGGCGCAGCGGGGTCCGGCACGGGAGCGGTCTGCATCTGATCCTGGACCACCTGCTCGTCTACCCGCGGATCGAGAGCCGCCACCAAAGGCGAACTGGACATACTGTCCGGCATTGCCACGTGATGCAGCGGCGCGTCGTCCACCTGATGCAGATTGGTCACCGCCTTCGGTCGAATCCGCCAGACCAGCACCAGGGCAAAGAAACTGAAGAAGGCATAGAGCATCTGGCTGCCAAACAGCTTCATCAGCACCCCAGCCACCAACGGGCCGACGCTCGCCCCAACGCCATAAGTGACCAACAACATCGCCGTCAGCGACACCCGTCGATCGCTTTCCACATGGTCATTGGAAAAAGCCACCGCCAGCGGATAAAGGCAGAACTGCACCAGCGAACAGAGGAATCCAAGGACGAACAGCAGCTCCAGAGGCACCGCCGGCAGGACCGCCAGGGGCAAGGCCACAACCGCCAGGAACAAGGCAAAACAACGAATCAACAGCGCCCGGTCATAACGATCCGACAACCAGCCCAGCGGCCATTGCACCACCAGCCCGGCAAAGATGCAGCTCCCCATGAACAAGCCCACCTGCTCGGTGCTAAGCCCCTGCTGCGAGGCGTAGAGCGGCGCCAGACCGTAGAACGAGCCGACGATCAGGCCCGAGCCCAGCACGGTACTCAAGGACTGCGGCACCCGCTTGATAAAGAACCGCGGTTCCATTGGCGCCGGGTGCAGAGGTGCCGGGTGAATACGCCGGGTCATGGCCACCGGCACCAGACACAGGGCAAAGCATAGGGCTACCAGCATCAACAGCTCCGGCCCCAGAGCCGGGTGCATGACCAGTATCAACTGACCCAGCACCAGCCCCAGGTAAGAAGCGATCATGTAGCCGCTGAACACAAGCCCACGCTGATTGGCGTCGGCCTGCTCATTGAGCCAGCTTTCGATGACCATGTACTGACACATCATCCCCAGGCCGACGATCATCCGCAGCACCAGCCAGGCAGGCAGCCAGTCCACCAGACCGTGCCCAAGCACCGCCGCGCCAACGATCCCGGCACAGGTGGCGTAAGCACGGATATGTCCGACTCGGGCAATCAGCCGATGACCCAGCTTGCCGCCCAATACCAGGCCGAAATAGTTCGCCGCCATCAGAGCCCCCACCCACAGGCCATCGACATGATCGGCAGCCAGGCGCAGGGCCAGATAGGTGCTGAGCAGGCCCGAGCCGATCAACATCATCAGCGAGGCGAAATAAAGCGCTCGAAAGGATTTCCAAATTTGGCGCATCGACGTTCCGAGCGGCTCCTTGAATGAGGTGCCGGGCCCCTGACAGATCGAGGCCCGGCCAGCGACGGGTTAGGTTATGCCTGGGCCGCTAGCACACGCCGCTCCCAGGGAGTAATTTCATCAAAGAAGCTGGTCAACTCCATGGTCTTCGAAGCGATGTAGCCTTCGATGAACTCGGTACCGAACAGTTCCCTGGCCAACTGACTACGTTTCAGACGCTCCAGGGCCGCATGCAAGGTACAAGGCAGGGACAAATTGTCCGGCACTTCAAACTCACCCTGGATCGCCGCCGTGGGCTCCAGCTCATTCTCGATCCCATGCAGGCCCGCAGCCAGGCTGGCGGCGATGGCCAGATACGGGTTGGCATCCGCGCCCGGCAGGCGGTTTTCCACCCGTCGCGCCACCGCTGAACTGGCCGGTATGCGCAGCCCCGCAGCCCGGTTGTCATAAGACCAGCAGGCATTGTTCGGCGAAGCGTAAGGATGGCACAAGCGTTGATAGGAGTTCACGTTAGGCGCGAACAACGCGGTGAAATCCGCCAGGCCGGCCTGCAAGCCGCCGATGAAATGACGGAACATCGCCGTCGGTTGCCCGGCCTCGTCACTGAAGACATTCCGCCCACTGCCGATCTCCACCAGGCTCTGGTGGATATGCATGGAACTGCCGGGCGTGCGGGCCAGCGGCTTGGCCATGCAGACCACGATCAATCCGTGCTTGAGCGCCACTTCCTTGAGCAAGTGCTTGAACAGGAAAGTCTGATCCGCCAGCAGCAACGGGTCGCCATGCAAAAGATTGATCTCGAACTGGCTGACGCCCATCTCATGCATGAACGTATCGCGGGGCAGGCCCAGGGCCGCCATGCATTCGTAGACTTCCTTGAAGAACGGCCGCAGGCCGTTGTTGGAACTGACACTGAACGCCGAATACCCTTCTTCCCGCCGACCATCCAGGCCCAGCGGCGGCCGGAAGGCCTGGGAGGGATCGTCATTGGCCGCAAACACGAAGAACTCAAGCTCAGTGGCCACCACAGGCGCCAGGCCCAGAGCCGCATAACGCGAGATCACCTGCTTGAGCTGGCCCCGGGTGGACAAACGCGAGCTTTCGCCACTGAGCTCGTCCGCGTCACAGATGGCCAGCGCCCGCGGCGCCTGGCTCCAGGGCAGGCGATGAATCTGCCGAGGATCGGCATTGAGCGCCAGGTCGCCGTCGTCGCTGCCGTAAAACCGTGCCGGCGGATACCCGCCCATGATGCATTGCAGTAGCACCCCCCGTGCCATCTGCAAGCGCCGCCCTTCGAGGAAGCCCTCGGCGGTCATCACCTTGCCCCGCGGCACGCCATTGAGATCCGCAGTGACGCATTCAATCTCATCAATGCCCGTCAATCGCTCGGCGAGTGAACTGTGGCCATCGGTTGTCATGACTCAATCCTTGTTGTTATACGAGCCGCGAACGGCGACCCGTACAAAATACGCATCACCCGTTCAGGATTTCAAGCAGGCAAGAATAAAATCCCGGGAAGGAACCAGCTCCCGGCGAACAACCCGTAACGTCAGTCCCGACACCAACCCTGGGCAGAAAGAAAGCAGCCCCAAGCAAGCGCCGAGCACCCAGGTCAGGCCTGTCAGAACGCCCTCTGCACCGTGACTGACAAGACACTCAAGGCAGATACAGCTTGAACAGTCCGCCGCCCAACGGGCCTCCATTGCTGATCCGGGTGTGTCCGCAGACCCCGTTGCGCTGATGCAACTGGGCAATGCGCCCGGCAAAATACAGCCCCAGCCCGGTGCTGCCGCTGCTCTGATTGATGCCCTGCAGATAATCGTCCTGGCGCTCGATCAGCGCCTGCGGGTAGCCGTCGCCGTCATCGTTGACGGACAGCACCACCTGCCCCTCTTCGTCACTGACGGTAATCAACAGTGCATGACGGGCATAACGCAGCGCATTGTTGATGCAATTGGCCAGCACCGAGGCGATCAGCTCCCGATCGAAAAAGCCCAGGGGGCTCAACGGGTCGACCTCATAAGTGGCCGAGATGCCGCGGCTCTTGAACACATCCTGATGGCTCACCAACTGCGCCTCGATGAAGTCATCCAGCTCATGGTAGGCCGGTTGCAGCGGCAACTGATTGACGCCCAGCTTGTACAGCCCCAGAAGCTGCACCAGCATGCCGTTGAGGTGGGCGAAGTGGTAATCGATCACTCCCTGCTCGGGCGCCCGCGGCGCCTCGGACAGTCGAGCCTGCCACTGACCGTGGGCCTGCATCAGCATGGCCAGGGAGTTTTTCATATCGTGTACGGTGGAGGCGATCACCGTGGAAAAATCGAGCGCCTGTTGCTCTTCGTTCATTCGCCAAACGCCTTGCTTCGCAGCTTCTGGTAGCGCGGATAACGCGCATCGGTATCGGGCATCATGCCGACCATTTTCAGGCACGCCTGGCATTCTTCCAGGAGTGCCGCGTCTGTATTCGGATCCGTGCCGTGCAACAGCGACTGCGCCATATTCAGGGCAATACTGATGTTCTTCGGCTGCATGGCCAGGGCCTTGCGGAACAACTCGCGAGCCTCGCTCAGATTGCCGGCCTTGTAACTGCGCACGCCCTGGCGGTTGATGTCGGCCGCCGCATTGGAGGAACTGAGAATAGTCGGATCATCGGTGAGCTTGGCGATGTTCTGCATGACTTTCGGATCATCGCCGTAGATCTCCGCACAGTTCTTCAACATCGTCGCGCCGGCACTGGCCTGCCCGAGCATCTGCAACTGCTTGGCCACCAGCAAGGCGGCTTCCGGACTCATGAACTGCTCCATGCCGTCCAGACGCATCAGTGCCTGCTCGGTGAGCTTCTCCGCAGTTTCCGCATCATTGAGCAGCAGACTGGTGGCTTTCATCAAACGCGCACGAATCTGTAGCCCCGGGTCGCTGGGGTTTTCCTTGGCCACCGCACTCAGGGTCTGATTGATCTCCAGGCGGGTGCGGGTATCCAGGCCCTTTTCGCTGCCCTTGCTGATCAGGGCATGGGCCAGGCCCAGGTTGCTTTCCGGATCCTTGAAGCGCGACTGGGCGCCCTGGGATACAGCTTGGCGATAGGCCCTGGAAGCACTGTCAAAGTCTTCGTTGGCCATGGCCAGCTTGCCCAGCAAGGCCTGGCGACGCACCGCCAGCGGAGACAGGCGCACGGCCTCTTCGAGCACACTCTGGGCGCGCTTGGTATCCCCTTCGGCCACCAGCACATCGGCCAATCCGTCGTACAGCCCCGGCATCATCGGGAATGCCTTCAGGGCTTTTTCGTACACTGCCTTGGCTTCACCTGTCTGCCCACGCTTGAACAGCAAGCGACCAAGGCCGACATAGGCCCAAGGCAACGGACGATCGGCCAGGATGCTGTTGTACAGGCGCTCCAGGGCTTCGTTCTGATGCATGTCGCGCAGGGCATCGGCCCGGTAGCGCAGACACAGTGGCGCGTAACGCGGGTCCTGCTTGCACAGGGCGACGCAGGCGTTGAGCACTTCCACCGGTTTGCCCCGGTCAAGGGCCTGGAGAATGGGCTTGAGCAGGGTCTTGCGCTGCTGCAGACGCTCCAGGCGCTGGGCCAGGCCGGAACGGTTGAACGGCTTGGTCAGGTAGGCATCAGGTTCGTGTTCCAGGGCGCTGAGCACCATCGCCTGGCTGCTCTCGGCAGTCACCATGAGGAACACGCTCTCGTGACTGATGAGCTTTTCCAGCATCAAGTCTTCCAGCACCTGCTGGCCGTTTTTCTTGCCGTCGCCCAGGTGGTAATCCTGAAGAATGAAGTCGTAGCGCTTCTGCGCGCACATGCGCAGGGCCTGTTCGCCGCTATCGGCGGTGTCCACATCCTTGACGCCCAGCTCACGCAACATCGAACGCACCGAACTGCGGAAGTCCGAGAAATCATCGACGATCAAAAAGCTCTTTTGGTGGTACGCCAGCATCGAAGATTCCAGGCAAGTAAGAAGATCAATCCAGGGACAGCAAGACCCGCCCGGCTTCGCAGCCTGTTTTTGGCGCGCAGATAATAGCTGCTGGCCACAGGCTATCAAGCACTTTCAAGTCGACCTGTGATGCATGTCGCCGCTTGGGAACACAATTGTCCACTGAAGTTATCGGCCGGACTTGCCAATCCCTTATAGAGGCCCGAGAGGATTTAACAGTTGCCAGCCTAGACGGCCCGGCGCAGAAAAACAGCGTTGCTGCATGGGCAAACCTTGGATTCCGATACATCACCTGATAGCGTGCTGCGCCTTGAAGCCTCGATCGTTTTTGGCCTGGAATACCGACGCTGCGCGCAGGGTCGGCCAAAGGCAGAGGGTCTATCAGTAGCAGGTGCCAAGGCTTGCTACCCGGGTGTCGAGGGATCGGCATGACACTCGAAGACGGTACCCACGACGAGGCAATGCCGGTTCGCCAGGCAGTGCATCACGGGATGCGCAGGTCATTATCAAATGGAGTTAACGATGGCGCATGACAGCAACGTGATAACCGGCATCGAACTGGAACAGTTCATGGACCGTCTTGAGGCGCAACAGCAGGAGCAGGAAGGCGATACCTGGCTGGCCCAACTGCAGGCGCAACCCCTGCGGGCCGACTCTCTGGCATCCATCGACCGCCTGCACACCCTGTGGATGCAGGCCGGCGACTCAGCGGCGGCCCGGGCAGTGATCGAGAACGATGGCAACGCCTTGCTGCAGGCCTCCCCCGAGCCGGCGCGCGCCGAACTGCTGATGAACCTGGCCATCCTGCGCCTGCGGGTCGCCAGTTATCTGGATGACGAAGCGACCCTGCTCGAGGTCCTCGAACAGCTCAACCAGATGGCCACGCAAACGCTGGACTTCAATGTCGAGCATTACCGTCGCTTCCGGATCTTCGACGAACTGGAGGGCGGTCGCCTCGAAGTCGCGTTAAAAACCATAGAAGTGCGCTACGCGCTGACGCTGAGCAACCCTGCTCGTGTGGCACTGCGAGCCTGGGATGCTGCCGATCAGCATCAGCGCCGCGCCCGCGTCCTGGCCTATCACCAGTACGATGAAGACGCCCGCAGCGCCGCCCTGGAAGCGATCAATGCGCTGCGCAGCGCCGGCCCTGATCAGGACATCGACGAAGGCGACTGGCTTTGGCTGGGCAATGCGCTGATCGAGATCATCCCCTTGCGCCTGGCACTGTTCGAGCAACCCATCGCCCATCTGACCGCCCACCTCTCCCTGCCAAGGCGCCGCGAGTGGGAGGTGCGCACCGCACGCCTGGCCGCCCGCGCCCTGCACGCCCAGGGTGACCTGGCCGGAGCCTTGAAGATCTGTAACGCCGCGGCCCTGAGCCTGGACTCCGACGGCGGGAGCAACTTCATCGAATACGAACTGCCCTGGCTGATGGAAGCCGGGCGCATCGAGGAAGCCGGGCATCGCGCTTTCATCGATGTCTACGAGCGACAAACCGAAATGTGGCCGGCCACCGCGCGTTTGATCCTCAACCGCTTGCAGGACCCCGAGGATCACAACCCCTGGTGGCCAATCTGCGTGATGCGCGCCTGCATCAATGAAGAGGTGCTGCAGAGCTTTCTCTCTGCACTGCCAGAGCTCGATGCCAACGAGGCGGACGCCTCCCCGCTGCTCGCGGCGCTGCATTCAGCGATGGAGGATCCGCAGTTGCTTGATCCACTGTTTGCCGCAGCACGCGCCGAAGCCCTGCGCCGCGCTCCCGAGCAGCCGTGGATCCGGCGCCTGGCCGCCGTGCATGACGCTGAACGCGGCCTGATCGACGCTGCCAGCGAGGCCAGCCAGCTGCAGGCGGCCATCCAGGATGGACGGATGCAGGACAACCGCAGCGCCTTTTCGCTGTTTGCCGCGCAGGTCAAGAACCTGGGGGTGATCGAGGCCCTGAAGCAACCCAAGCCGATCCTGGCCAGCGGCATGTATGGCTACAACTACGCGGCGTTCATCGACGATCTGGTGGAAGCCGAGGCCGACAAACTGCCCAAAGCAGCCCGCGACCAGGCCTATTGGTTGCTGCGCGAAGCACAGAGAGATGCCTACGAGCAGGGCCAGGCCCATATGGAGCGCTACTTCGCCAGCGGCAGCGGTCACCCATTCGATGCCTGTGCCCACCTGTATTCCATGCTCTGCAACAATCTGGCGATCAACTATCGCTATTACAACGAACAGAACCGCTACGAGGAGGCGATTGAGCTGCACCTGCGAGGTCTTGCCGCCAGCTCGTTCGCCGAACACTACAACGGCCTGCTCAGCGCGCGCATTCGCATGGATGACAAGCCCGGCATCGTCGAAGCCGCAGAACAGCTGTGGCACTACTCAGCGGAATTCGGCTACAGCCGCCACGATCCAAACGACTACATCGCCTCGGTGGCCTACGCCCTGTACTCGCTGGATCGCGACAGCGAAATCCTCATCTGGCTCGAACGCCTGCTCAAATGGCAGGAAGAGCAAGGCGTCAGCGACCAGCAACTGGACAGCTCGGCCCTGTTCGCCCGAGTCAAGGTGGCGCGCTACCTGGCCCATGCCCACCCGGATAATGCCGACAGCCTCTGGCAGCGCTATGAGCCGCTGGTCCTGGCCATGAACGAAGTCTCGGTGATGTCCTCCTCGGTAGACTTCCACCACGCCCGGGGACGCACCGCCGAAGCCATCGACTACTGCACACGCACTTTGGCCCTGTGCAATGACGAAGATGACTACGACATCAAGTGCCGGGCCCGCACCGAACAGCTCCTGGCGCAGCTCCAGGCACCGGCGCAGACAGTCGGCAAGAAAAGCTGGTGGCAGATATGGAAATAGGCACTGAGCCACGCACCTCCAGCTACGCCCCGCGCAATCTGCTCAATGCCGACCAGCTCAAGGCCGGCATCGCCCAACGCAGTCAGGGCCGGGGTGATGAAGGGCCGGTACAGAGCTGGCTGCTCAATCACTTCTACCGGCATCTGGTCGGTAACTTTGAGCCGGCGCGCGCCATTTTCAGCCTGGAGGAAGCCGCTAGCGCCCTGGGCAGCGATACCTTGCCCATCTGGGTAGCCGGGCACTTCAAGGCCGCAGCCAAGGCACTGAACGAAGAAAACCCAAACGCAGTAGCACCCTTGGTATGGATCGATCCACAGGAACCGCAGCTACTGCATCAGGAGGCCGTGCTCGTAGAGTTCCTGACGTCGCGCAAAGGCACGGCACTGGAGGGCAAACTCGATCGCATCACCTGCCCCCAGGCCCTGGCACTGTGGGAAAAAGAGCATGCACAGATGGCTGCCCGGGTCGAACAGGGCTGGCGTCAAAGCTCGGCCGACGCCCTGGACCTGACCCTGGCCTGCGCCGATCACAACTGGGTCGAGCTGCGCCCGCAAAGCCCGTTGCTGCGGGCGGAAATGGCCTTCGAAAGCTACGTGATGCGTCACTGCCTGGGGCAGTTCGCCAACCGCCGAGCCTTGACCGGTGGCTACGGCGAGCGTTATGCCGAAGCCGTGGAGCAACAGAGCATGCGCGTGTTCAGCCTGCGTGATGCCCAAGGCCAGCCCCACATCACCGTCAGCCTGATCATCCAGGACGACGGCGCTTTGACCGTGGAGCAAGTCAAAGGCAAGCAGAACCGTCCCCCCATCGAACGCTACTTTCAGGACCTGCTACGGTTCCTCAATACTCTGGATACCGACCTGCAGACCCCGGCCGACTGCATTGCCATCGGCATCGTGCGCACCGAAGCCGGTTGGCTGCGCATTGAGGAAGTCAGCGACGCCCAGACCCAGACGCGTCTGGTGGCGCATTACCCACAACTGCTCTGTCGGCTGGATGCCCCTTCGGCCATGGTCGAGTGGCTGGTGGCGGCCCGTCAGTCGGACCTGCTGCTGGAGGTGGCCCCCCAAGCGCCGTCGGTCAAGTACGCCACCCGGCATATCTTCAAGAAAAGTCCCTGGCCACAACCCCACGCCGACGCCCCGTCATACCGGACCGAAGGCGTGACATGGACAGATATGTCCCCGCTCCAGGCGGAGGAAATAGCGGCCTGGCAGGCCAGGAATCGGTGAACCGCAAATGATGACAGTAATAGCAGTAGCCTTTGGCGCCTGGCTGCTCTGGCGCTACTACCGCCGCCAATCACCTACCTCGCTGGTGGTGTTCACTCCACGCAAACGCTGGGCGTTGACGCTGGCGCAACCCATGGTCGATGCCACCGGGATGACGGGCTTCTTCGACCCCGATACCACCCACTTCATGGATCAGGCGAAAAGCACTCTCAGGGCCCCGCTGCTGCATCAGATCGGTTTTCGCAGCAATGCCACAGATGAGGAAGTCCGTGAGCACTTGAATAACACTCTGGAACGCCAATGGTTTCGGGTTGACTTGCACGGCCTGAACGCCAGCGACGACCCGCGGGCGGCCATGGCGTTTGCTTGCGTGCGCAGTGCCTTTTTCGTCCGCTGCGCAATACTGATGGGCTGGATCGAAGTCGAGAGCGGTTGGCGGATCCTGCTCCTCAACGCACAGCGAGCCCAGGACTGCTTCAACGACTGGGAGGACTTCGGCAAAGCCTTCATGCTCGGACGCAGCCAGTGGGTAGCGGCATTCAGGGCCGACTCACTGGGGCAGGCGTTCAACGAAGCAAGCCTTGGTCGACTGCTGACGCCGGGCAGCGGCGTGTGGGCCGGGGTCGCCTGGCAAGGGTTACCGGCGTTCTCGCCAGTGGTGGATTGAAATCGCTGAAGTGGGGAAGTGTCCTGTTCTCGCACCATTGAATGGACTCATCGGCCTGTTGAGGCCCCTGCCCTTCATCTTGACGGGAGAGGCTAGGAGGAACTCCACACCGCTTGGAGCCTTGCAATGGGTCATGTACTGACAGAACCATCCGCTTAGCGCATCAGCCGCCAAGGTGGTTCCAAGGAGGAGCATGACATAGAGCATTCCCCCTCACCCCGTCGAGTATCAACAACACCGGCTACCACGATCTGAGCAATCGCGGGTGATTTCGTGATTTGGTGCCGAGAGGCACTCTCTTGCTACAGGGCCTGATCGGAGAGAGCGAGAACAGCGACTCTGGCGCTCTCAGTCGACCGTCCTCCTTCTCCCCAACGTATACGCCAATGGCAGTAGAGCCTTCTGCAACGAGAGTAGGCCGCAAGCCTGGCACTCGCTGGCAGCCGTAAGCACACGAGCGTGGCCAGCCCCAGCAACGCAACTTTTCCGCCGCGCAAAAACAAAACCCCAACTGCTTTCGCAATTGGGGTTTCGGAATTTAATCTTGACGATGACCTACTCTCACATGGGGAAACCCCACACTACCATCGGCGATGCATCGTTTCACTTCTGAGTTCGGGATGGGATCAGGTGGTTCCAACGCTCTATGG